>NZ_FQXO01000084.1 GCF_900129995.1 Caloranaerobacter azorensis DSM 13643
TCTACTATATTATGAATTTTAAGTTCTTTAGATAAGTTTATTAAGTCATTCATTATTTGATGGTTTTTATATTTATTTCTGATATAAGTTAGCTTTTCTTCTAGCTTTTTTGGAGTAGTTTTCCTAAATAGTGCTCTCATTATTTCATAATTAGTTAACAACCTAAAATCTCCAATGTTTTGTTTATAGTCTTGATTAAGGAGTATTATATACATGTTTTCAAAATGTCTGTACTTGTAAATATAATCTATAGCCTTTGATTTGAATTTTTTGTCTTTTATTCTCATTTTGTATGTTCTTATATTTTTATTTCCGGCTATAGATTTACTCATTTTCTTTTAACTCCCTCTATAATCTTTTTAACTACTTGAATTTATAATTGTTTTAAGGTTTTTATAAATATTTTGTAACTGTTAATTAGCCTCCTATTCTAATACCTCCACCATTCCAAATCCCTGGTTCCTTCTGAAACCAATTCCAAGCATATATATATAATTCAAATCTTCTACATCTCCTTCGATATAAAAATTACCTCTATATGAATTTAAATACAAATAGTCATTATCATTTTTTTCAATATATCCTCTTATTTTTTCCTTAACTACAACTTTAGTAAGATTAATCGAATTAAATTTTACTTCTCTTTTCAGCCCATATCCTCTAAAATTTTTCAAAGTTAAATCTAATATGTAATTAAGATTTTCCTCATATTTTTCGTCTTCTGGTGATAGTGAATTGCCAACTTTGTCTTTTATGTAAATTGGTGATAATGTTTTAAAAATAGCTCTGTCTTTTAATATTTTCTTTTCTCTTATAAGCCTTACTCTTTCTTTTTTTAACCTGTAGCCCTTATATTCAAACTCCACATTCTTTAGCAACCCATTATAAAGATTTATCATAAATTCATGATCTGGTGAGCTTATGTTTAAAATTATTTTACCATCTACCCTAAAGTTTTCATTTTCTCTACTAAAATCATTTAAATATACTGAAAAACAAAAATTTTTACTTTTCTTATTAGATTTGTCTTTATAATAATACAAATTATTAAAATATTCTTTGTTTGATTTCTCTAGTGATTTTTTTATTAGACTTACAAACATCATTCTATAAGATAAAGGTAAAATATCACATTCATAACAGCAGCTTAATCTCATCAAATCACCTCCTTTTATTTGAAAAAAATTATTTACTATATCAATATCAATTAAGGAACTTAATCTCTAAAAAAATATTACCATATATATCCGGAAATATATTCGTCGCATTAATAAATTTTATATAAATTTTTTAATTTTTTTACTTCTTCTCTTATCTCTTCCTTTAACTCTTCAGGTTCTAATATTTCTACACAACTACCCATACTTAAAATCCATGATTTTATCTCTGGTAAACCACTCATTGTCGCTTCAAATAAAATAGAATTATCTTCTTGATTGAATATTATTTTTTGATTTTCACTCCAAATCCTTTCACTAATTATAATAGACATAGGAGGATTTATTTTTAACTTTATGTTATAGAGCTTGTCCTTAAAAATACTATTATGTCCTAGATAATCGCTCAATTTAAAATCTATTGGCTTATCAAAAGTGTCTTCTAACAATTTATAACTTCTAATTCTTGACAATTTAAAATCTCTAATCTCTCCTCTTAACTCACAATACCCAATACAATACCAAAAGCCTTTATACATAAAAAGTACATATGGCCTTATAACTCTTTTAACTAATCCTGAATTTATCGAAAAATAGTTGATTTCTAATTTATTTCTCGATATTATTGAACTGCTAATATCCAAATACTTTTTCTTCTCATCTTCTAAATCTATATTGGGCCTTGAAACTTTTACTATATGCTGATTTTTACCATCATCATACCTTCCTTTCACAGCAGCTTTAATTTTGTCTAAACCACTCTCATATTCTTTTAAAAACATAAAATTATCTTCTTTTTCCAAAAACTCTTTAGCCATTAAAAAAGAAGAAATTTCTGCTTCTTCTAAATTTAAATTAAAAATAAATGAATTTTCATCTAAATAATATCCTCCATTTTTCCCAGGTTCGCTCATTAAATATATTTCAGCTTTTTCTAGTTCGTTTTTATATTCTCTTATCATTCTTTCACTTACTTCTAGCCTTTCAGCTAACTCTTTTATCTTCATTTTGCCTCTACTTTTTAAAAGAATTAGCATTCTTAAACAATTACTTACCTTACTCATGCTAAAACCCCTTTATAAGTTAAATTTCTCCAAAAAAAAATTCTATAATTTTCAAAGAAAATCCTTCAATGTAATTATTTTTTAATAATCATATTTGTAAAAATCTTTCATTTATACTAGTAACACATGTTTGATTCACTCCATATAATATCATTAGGAATTTATCTGATATTTAATGTTAGCCAAGACTAATTAAAGTTAGCTAGAGGTGATGTCATGATACATGAAATCCCATTAAATAAGCTGCCTGTTGGGAAAAAAGCCAGAATAAAAGTGCTATCAAAAAATGTACTTCCTAAAAGGAGGCTTATGGATTTAGGGCTTATACCAAATACAATAGTTAAAACCGAAAGGATAAGTCCTTCCGGAAATCCGATAGCATATAACATAAGAGGAGCAGTAATTGCTTTAAGAAAAGAAGAAATAGAGAATGTAATCGTTGAGATTATAGATTGAGGAGGGTAATAGATGGGACTTACCAGTAAATCTACAGGTTTATCGCTATTAAAAAACAAATATGACATTGTTAAAGAAGATAGAGATATGATAGTAATTGCTCTAGCGGGTAATCCTAATACAGGAAAAAGTACCTTATTTAACACTTTGACAGGGCTAAATCAACATACCGGCAATTGGCCCGGTAAAACGGTGAGTAATGCTAAAGGAACATTTAAGTATAAAGATAAAAAATTTCTACTTGTAGATTTACCCGGAACTTATTCTCTCTTGGCAAATTCGGTTGAAGAAGAAATAGCTAGAGATTTTATTTGTTTTGGCAATCCAGATATAACTATTGTAATTACTGACGCAACTTGTCTAGAAAGAAACTTAAATCTCGTCCTTCAGGTTATGGAAATAACTGATAAAGTTATCGTATGTGTTAATCTCATAGATGAAGCAAAACGCAAAGGCATATCAATAGATATAGAAAAGTTAGAAAATAGACTAGGTGTACCAGTAATTCCTACTGTTGCAAGAGATAATAAAGGCATTGATGAATTATTAGAAATAATCTACCAAATGATTAATGGAAATATTAAAACGAATCCATATAGATTAAAATACAGTGATGAAATTGAATCTATTATCAAAGAGATTGAACCGATTTTAATAGAAACTTTAGGTACAAAATATAACACTAGATGGCTTGCATTAAGATTAATAGATGGTGATAAAGCTATTTTTAATTCTATAGATAATATTCTGAAAAAATACTCGATTTAAAAGAGGTGAATTTATGGACTCTGTTAAAGATGCATCAAGTAGAATTTTAAATATTCTAAACGATAAACTCAAAACAGATGCAAATATTAGCGACAGCATAGTAACTACTATTTATGAAAAAGCAGAAAAAATAGCGAATGAAGTTTTAATGATTGAAGATAAAAAAAAGATTAATTGGGATAAAAAAATCGATGATATACTAACATCTAAAATATTTGGATATCCAATTATGCTGTTACTTTTAGGACTAATTTTTTGGATAACTATACAAGGCGCTAACTACCCTTCACAACTGTTAGGCAAAATATTATTTGGTTTAGAAAATAAACTAACTGAATTTTTTATGTATATTAACGCTCCATATTGGTTACATGGGATATTAGTTTTAGGAATGTATCGAACTCTTGCTTGGGTAATATCTGTAATGCTGCCTCCTATGGCTATATTTTTTCCGTTTTTTACATTATTAGAAGATCTGGGATATCTTCCTAGAGTAGCCTTTAATTTAGATAATTTCTTTAGAAAATCTGGAACTCATGGAAAGCAAGCTTTGACAATGAGCATGGGTTTTGGATGTAATGCAGCAGGAGTTATAGCAACTAGAATAATTGACTCACCTAGAGAACGTTTGATAGCTATAATTACAAATAGTTTTGTCCCTTGTAATGGTAGATTCCCAACTCTTATTGCTATATCAACAATTTTTTTCAGTTCATTAGTTTCTCCAAAATTCAGTTCAATTATTGCAACGGCATCAGTAATAGGTATTATCTTAATAGGTATATTTATAACTTTATTTGTATCGAAACTATTATCTAAAACAATCTTAAAAGGTATTCCTTCAACTTTTACTCTAGAACTGCCACCATACAGAAAGCCTCAAATAGGCAGAATATTAGTCAGATCTTTAATAGATAGGACTTTGTTTGTGTTATCAAGGGCAGTATTAGTAGCAGCACCAGCAGGAGCTATAACATGGTTAGTTGCTAATATAAATATTGACGGAATAAGTCTATTAAATCATATTGCTCATTTTTTAAATCCTCTCGGTAATTTAATGGGTTTAGATGGTTTTATCTTATTAGCATTTATATTAGGGTTACCTGCAAATGAAATTGTGCTTCCAATATTAATTATGAGCTATTTATCTACAGGCTCTATGATTGAACTTGATAGTTTAGACTCTCTAAAAAATTTACTAATTAATAATGGCTGGACATGGGTAACAGGTTTGAATTTTATGCTATTTTCTTTATTACATTTTCCATGTGGAACGACTTTGTTAACTATAAAAAATGAGACGAATAGTACTAAATGGGCTGTTTTTACTGCTTTATTAACTACTTCGATAGCTATTTTGGTTACAATAATTGTAAATTTATTAAGTATACTTTTTAAATAATATAATTTGGAATAAAAATGATTTTATTTTAATTTATACAATATACAGAACTAATTTGTACGGTAATCATATTATACATCATTTACTATCCTAATGTAGCATTACATAAAATTACATGGTTTAGTTAACGTATTATTACACATAATATTAGTACAACAGGAAAACAAAAACACATTAAGGAGGGTAAATGATGGCTTATCAAAAAACAGGAAGAAACAAAATAGTAGTTCCTGAAGCACGACAAGCATTAAATCAAATGAAAACTGAAATAGCTAATGAACTAGGATTATCAAACTACGATTCAATTGATAAAGGTAACCTAACTGCAAGACAAAATGGTTATGTAGGAGGTTACATGACTAAAAAGTTAGTTGAACAAGCTCAAAGAAGTATGAGTGGATCAACTCCAACTAAATAATTAAACGATTAATAGTTAAAAAGTATGAGTGGATCAACTCCAACTAAATAATTAAACGATTAATAGTTAAAAACAAAGGTAGGCTTTTATTTTAAAGCCTACCTTTGTTTTTTTGTCATTATTCAACCGGTGGAGTAAAAGTCCTTTGAGCTAATTCTTCATCTAACATGTAAATTCCGTGGCTATTATCTCCTAACCTCTCTAACTTTTTAAGTATAGCTTTCATACTATTTTCCTCTTCTATCTGCTCATCTACAAACCACTTCAATAGACTTATTGTAGCATGTTCTTTTTCTTCAGTAGCAATATCCATAAGTTTATATATTCTTCTAGTTACAAATTTTTCATGTTCTAAAGCAGATTTAAAAACATCTACTAGAGATTCATAGTTATTTTTTGGCTCTTCAAGTGCTTGAATTGTAACTCTTCCATCCATTTCATTTATGAAATCAAAAAACTTCATTGCATGAAATTTTTCTTCTTCTGCTTGAATTTTAAAGAAATTTGCAAATCCATCTAAATCCTGCTCTGCACAATATGCAGCCATTGCTAAATAATAGTGAGCCGAATATAACTCATATTTAACCTGTTCATTTAATTCTTTTAATAATCTTTCTGATAACATTAATTCCCCTCCTCCAGGAAAACATATTTAAATACGTATATATTTATACCCATCCTTAAATTAATTTAAACAAAAAAACTTTATTAGTTAGCAATATCTTCCGCATTTAAGTAAAATTATTATCCCTCTATTCCTCTATATACTGTAATTCCAGCCATTTCTAATATTTTAAGTTCTACTATCAAATGATATAATAATTGTCCATTATACTTATCAAATTCCGAAATATATATTTTGAGCAATTTCCCTTTACTTTGCGTCATCATAGAAATCCCCCTACGCAAGAGATTTAACTAATGCAAAACCTAACCATACTGAAGTTAACCCTATCCCAATATTTAAAAAGATATTTAATATGCCTAAAAAATAACTAGACTCTCTGAATAAGTTAATTGTCTCATAAGAAAATGTAGAAAATGTAGTTAATGCACCTAACATACCCGTTCCAATTAATAGACGTATTTGAGGATCTATTTCTGCAACTTCGGCACCATACATCATCAAAAATCCTAGTATAAAACTACCTAATCCATTTACGACTAATGTTCCATATGGTAAATATGAGCCAAAAATATCTGTTATCCAACCTGTTATCCAATACCTTAAGTTGCTTCCAATGAAACCTCCTACTCCTAATAGCAGTATTTTCTTAAACATATTCATCATTCCCTTCTCCATACAATATCACGTTTAAATTATAGTCTGTTTTTACTTTTATTACAACATAGAAAAAGCCTTTATTAAGTTTATTCCATTAAAATTATACCCAATTTTTTGTATACTAAATACCCTATTCTGTCATCTTTAGGTAATTTATTGTCTTTAAGAAATCTAAACAATGCAGATTTCATCGAGTTACCATAAATTCCGTCTATAGGGCCATAGTAATATCCTTTTTTCTTTAACCTCCTTTGTACTTCTTGAACATCCGAACCTCTATCTCCCGGTTTCAATATCCTAAAACCGTAGCCAAACGGCCCAAATGGGCCACTAAATAAAATAACTGGTGTATTGTACTTAACAATGCTGTATAATTCTTCTATATCCTTATTTCTCATTCTAACGCATCCATGTGAAGCATTATATCCAATAGATGTAGGTTTGTTCGTTCCATGAATGCCATACCTACCCCACGGTACATTTATTCTCATCCATCTTGACCCAAATCCTCCACCCCATTTTGCTTTTTCAATTATCTTAAAACTTCCTATAGGGGTTGGTGTACTAGGTTTTCCTGTAGCTACAACATATTTTTTTATGACTTTATTTGTATCAACATCATAAAGATATAAATATTTTTTATCTATATCGACTAAAATCGCAAGATTTTCATAATTATACTGTTCATTTAATTGTTTTTTTTCCCATATTTCATATTCTCCATATAATTTACTTGTTCCTTTCAAATCATCTTTTTTTAATTCTGATAAATCTATTAATAACAAAAAAATTACTATAAACATTATAAAAGACACATATTTTTTCTTTCCCACTCCCATTATCACCCCCATATAATTAATATATGCTTTAACTAAATGAAAATATATAATTCAAACATTAGAATTAAATACTATTATATATAATTTATAAAAATGGCACTATGTCCCCATAACTCTTTTTAAAATCACTATTGACCTTTTTAATAAACCATTCAGGAAGATTCGATTGTTTTGATGTATAAAAATAAGGTTTTATTAAATCTATTCGTGCAGAATATCCACACCATTTATTAGGGTTGTTTTTCAAAAAGTCTATAAAGTCTTCAGGCGTTACTCGATATACTGATTTCTTTCCAAAAGTTCTCCCCTTTATTATTCCTTCCTTTAACCATTTATATACCGTAGTAGGGTTTTTATTGAGTAAAAACCCTATATTCCCTGTTGATAAATATTCTCCATTTGCTATGTATTGTGAACCCAATTTTAATTCCATTGCTTTCTTTTTTACCGAAATAGTACTCCTATTTAACATCCTAGCTATCTTTTCAATACTCCTTTTCCCCCAATTTAATGTTAGTATATCTATTTCTTCTTCTGTCCAATTTCTTACCATCTTAGTAAGCCCTAACCTTTTAGCCTTTTTAAAAACTGAATCCTTTGTTCTTCCTAAATCTTTAGATATAGAATTTATACTCTTTTTTGAATAATTTTCTACAAGATAGTCTACCTCTTCTTTAGTCCATCTTCTTTTTGGCATAAGCTGTTATCCCCTTTCTCAATGATTATTACAAATAGTATAATTCTATATCATATTATGGTGCTTCTTTGTAAAATTTCTATAATATCACTTTCTGTCATAGGCTTACCTATATAGTATCCCTGTATCTTATTACAGCCATATTCTAATAATTTATCTAACTGTTCTTTTCTTTCTACCCCTTCAGCTGTAACTTTATAGCCCATCTTATATGCCACAAATAAGATTGAAGATATCAATTTTTCTATTTTTTTATTAATATTAATATGATCAATAAAACTTTTATCAATCTTAAGCTCAGATACAGGAAAAAATGCTAGATTTTTTAATGACGAATAACCTACTCCAAAATCGTCTAATGATATAACTGCCCCCATTTTTGTAAGCTCAATCAATCTTTTCATATTTCGCTTTTCTAATTTCAATATTTGCGTTTCTGTTATTTCAAATTTAATTTTGCTAAAATCTACTTTTTCTCTTGTAACTATATTTTTAACATTATAAAAAAAGTCTTTATCATCAAACTGGTTCGGCGAGATATTTATCGCTACTTTTAAATTTATGTTTTCATTTTCCCATTTTTTAACCTGATTACATGCTTTTCTTATAACCCAATATCCAATCTCTCTGATAAGCCCTGTTTCTTCTGCTATAGGTATAAAATCTACTGGAGAAACTTCTCCAAGTTCTCCATTCTTCCACCTTAAAAGTGCTTCTACTTCAAGTATTTTATTTTCTTTTATATCTAAAACCGGCTGATACAATAAATATAATTCATTTCTCGTAATTGCTTTTCTTAATTCGTTTACCATAATAATCTTTTTCATTATATCTTTTTCAACATTTTCATCAAAATATCTATACTGCCCTTTACCTTTCCTTTTTGCTATATACATTGCTGCTTCTGCTTTCCTTATAGCATCATCAATACTATCATTTTCTTTTGTTATATAAACACCCATACTTACAGAATTATAAATTTCACGTCCTTCCACTTTAAAGCTATCTTGTAGTTTTTTTAATAGCGACTCTATTCTACTATCAATCATTTCTAATTCTAATTTAGGTAAAAAAATTAGAAATTCATCTCCATTATGAAAAAATACATCTCCTTCTTCACCAAGTATTTTAGATAATTTAATACTAAACGCCTTTAAATATTTATCACCAAACTTATGACCAAATGTCCCATTTGCATACTTAAAATCATCAATATCTAAAAGTATTACTATAAATTCACTAATATTTTTTGAAAAATATTTATATAAGTACTGCCTATTAGGTAATCCTGTTATACGGTCAAAATAATGTAGCTTGCTCCTTAATTTCATCTTCCCTCACATCCCAATACTGGTTTAGTTTTTTTTTTTTGAATATTTTTCTTATCCAATTTTTTGTATACAGCAAAAAATTTTAATTAAGATTTTTATCAAATTTATGTAATTCTAAATAAAAAATTACTACCATTACAATACAAAAAATAATTCCGTCTTTTTACTTGCAAGTATTTTTTTTGAAGTTTCTATGTAACAATATGCTTAAAATGTTAC
>NZ_FQXO01000037.1 GCF_900129995.1 Caloranaerobacter azorensis DSM 13643
AATTGTTGAAATTTTTACTTGAGATTTTACTCTTTTATCTTTTAAAGTATTGATTTTTTCTCCTATATCATATACCTTATTAATATAGGTGAATAATTGTTTTAGGTAACTTTTGTTCATCCTATCAGCATCCTTTTTTTAATGTGTTTGTGGTAAAACTATTATAAAAAGGATGCTTTTATTTTGCAAATTTTTTCTCTGTAGTTTCCAGCAAAAATCGGAAAATCTCAAATTTTTAGTGCTTATTCTGAAATTCTTATAAATCAACGGACTATCGCCCTAAAAAATTTTCAAGTGCTAAATTTCTGAGCTATTTGAAAAAAATCTACTATTTATTCATTGATAAATAATATAATTTTATTATAGATTAGAAAAAATTTTGCAAAAAATATTGCGTATTTTGTCGGATTTTGTTACAATTTAAATAGTTATCCCCCTGGTAACCTCAATTACCTCTATTCCCATTTATTATTCTGTGCTAAAAGGCTCTATTATAGAGCCTTTTTGCTTTTTCTTTTATTATCTTAAACAGTGTTTTTTTCCTATGACAAACACATCTTTCGTATATATTTAAAATCCTTTCATAATCTTTTTCTTCCTTTTTATTCTTTCTTTTTTTCCTATCAACAGTATAATTTAATCTTAAAACCATAACAATCAATCCTTCATCATTTTCTATAGATATTAAATCAAAAGGCTTTTTATATAATACTATTATTAATTTTTAATTTTATGATTTAAAAAATATAGCTATTTCATAATTTTATCAAATAAAAACTTTTTATGCTTTATAAAGCTACTATATGATAAAATAATAATGTCATTATATCTTCAAGGAGGATTGTAAAATGAAAAAAAAAGTTGCAGTTATTTTTACCGGCGGCACTATTTCAATGAAAATTGATCCTCGTATTGATGCTGCAATTCCTGCATTATCAAGCGAAGAAATTTTAGCTATGGTTACAAACATTGAAAAATTTGCCGAAATTGAAATCATAAACTTTGCTAAACTTCCAGGTCCACATATGACTCCAAACAAAATGATGGAATTAGCAAAATTAATTAAAGAAACAATAAGAAGAGATGATATAACAGGTGTCGTAGTTACTCATGGAACAGATACTTTAGAAGAAACTGCATATTTATTAGATTTAACAATAAAATCTGAAAAGCCAATCATCGTAGTTGGAGCTATGAGAAATGGTTCCGAATTAGGTTATGATGGTCCAAGTAATTTATCGGCTTCAATATGTACGGCTATATCTGAAAAGGCTAAAGGTAGAGGCGTTCTTGTAGTCATGAACAATGAAGTTAATGCTGCAAGTGAAGTAACAAAAACAAACACACTTTCACTAAATACTTTTAAATCGCCAGAATTTGGACCTTTAGGAATTGTAGACAATGATGAAGTAATATTCTACAGAGATATAATAAATCACGAACACATTGAAACCGATTCAATTGAACCTAAAGTAGCTCTAATAAAATGTGCTGCTGGTATGGATGATGACATTATCAATTTTTGTATTGAAACGGGATATAAAGGAATAGTTATTGAAGCCTTGGGTAGAGGAAATGTTCCTCCAGATATGGTAAAAGGTATTAAGAAAGCCATAGAAAACGATATCCCAGTCGTTATTGTATCAAGATGTCCAACTGGTAGAGTTCTAGATACCTATGGATATCCTGGTGCCGGTAGGACACTTAGACAATTAGGAGCTATATTTGGTAATAACCTTCCAGGTCAAAAAGCTAGAATTAAACTCATGTTGGCTTTAAGCATAACTAAAAATATGAATAAAATAAAGGAGATATTTGAAAAAGATATATATAAATAGGGCACTAAAGCCCTATTTCATTTTTATTATTCTAAGTCTATTTATTGCAGCTACAACTTCATAAGGACGAGGCATAGCTAAATTCCCAGCAGGGCTCCCCGTATAAGGAGAGATAATATCTAGACTTTTTTCTTCAATATCTTTATATACCCTTTTAATAATATCTTTTAAAGAAGTTTTATCATTTATATATCTGTCCCTAATATATTTGATAATATTTGCTATCGCTTCAGTTTGACTCGAATCTACAAGCTGCTCAACAAAAGATAAATCTATTAAAGTCTTACCATACATAATCTTGTCTATACCTTTTACCTTAATTTTATCTTTTCCTTTTATTTCTAAACTTCTTTTAATTGGAATTCTATTTTTTATTCTTCCAAAATCATTATTTACCTCTATCTTTCTTAAACTTCTGTACTCCTCACTAATTCTTTTTGCCTTATCCGTTACATCTTTAGGTTCGTAATTCTCCATCATAATTACACAATCTGCAACATCAAAATAATCTCCTGAACCTCCAACTACTAGTATTGTAGAAATTTTCATTTTTTCATATAATTGCCTAACTCTATCAATAAAAGGAGTAATCGGTTCTTTTTCTTTTGAAACTAAACTCTGCATTCTTCCATCTCTTATCATAAAATTAGTTGCACTGGTATCTTCATCTAATAATAATAAACTAGTCCCTATTTCTAACGCTTCCATTATATTGGCAGCTTGAGAAGTACTTCCACTAGCATTTTCGGTCGTAAAATCTTCTGTCGTCAATCCAAAAGGCAATTTACTAATAAATGGCGATATGTCTACATTTTCAATTTTTCTTCCATCTTCTGCCCTAATTTTAACGGCATCTTCTACTGTAAGTACAAATTCTCTTCCATCACCCGGTATATGATTATATACTCCTCTTTCAATAGCTTTTAATAGAGTAGATTTACCGTGATATCCTCCTCCTACGATTAATGTTACACCACGTTTTATTCCCATTCCTTTAATATGTCCCCTATTTGGCAGATTAAATTCTACTTCTAAAGACTTTGGCGACTTAAAAGGTATAACTTTTCTCCCTTTCATAGGTCTATCACTTATACCGCTTTCTCTTGGCAGAATTGAATCATTAGCTATAAAAGTTACCAGTCCTCTTTTTTTCATTTCTTCTCTTAAAAATATTTGATCTTCTATAAGATTAATATACTCAACCATCAAAGTCTTATTAAAATTGTCATATATTAAAGAATTTTCAACTATTTTGGGTATCTCATTAAATAGCATTTCTATTGCAATTTGAGCAAGTATTTTCCTTCCCCTTGCAGGAAGCCCAACAAAAAACCTCATTTCTATGTAATTTTCATTTATCTTAGCTGCTGTTCTCTCTAATATTTCCTGTCCTCCTACATCTATATGTATGAGACCACTTTTGCCAGTCCCTCTAATTCCTTTTGAAATACTTTTAATTTCTCTATGAAAACTTCTTATCAAAAAATCTTCTAATGCTATTTTTTTATATTTATTATCAAAATATTTTTTAGGAATTTTAGCTTTTTCAATTGAAACTCTTACTCTCATTCTGCTAGGTGAAGCAAACGGATCGCCTTGAACATAATCTATATAAAGTATAAAATCATCAAAATCATATTCACCTTGTATTTCTTTATATAATTTATATCCTTTATTATCTAATTGATTTATCCTTTTTCTTAAAAATTCCTTATCCTTCATGTAAACGCCTCCTATTTAAATCTGCTGGAAAAAGAGGACTTAAGTCTCTATTCTATAATATCAATTATCTCTATATCTCTTAATTTCATTAAATCAACAAAATCATCCTCTACTCTCACAACTGGTCTAGTAGGAATATTTTTATTTACATATACAATTTCACCTATAACTCCATTACTTAGCTTAACCAAATTACCAACATAGAATTTCGAAATATTATCTAAAAAAACAGTAGAAATCCTTGCATCTAGAACTCCAAATCTATTTTCAGATATAAGTTCGGCTACCTTAAATGGTGACTTTTTATCTTCATATATTCTTTTTGAAGTCATAGCATTGAAAATATCACAAACTGCAATTATTTTACCAAATTCGTGTATTTTATCTGATTTAAGTCTTAAAGGATACCCACTTCCATCTTCTCTTTCATGATGCTGTAAAGCCCCAAGAGCTGTATTCTGACTAATCCCAACAGTTTCCATAAGAATATTATATCCAAATATAGTATGCTTTTTTACAATATTAAATTCCATTTCATTCAACCTACTAGGTTTTTCAATTATATCTCTTGATACTCTCAACTTACCAATATCATGAAACAAACCTGACAACGCCAGTTGTTTTAATTCTCTCCATGTATATCCTAACCATTTGCCTAACATAATTGATAACATACAAACGGTTAAAGAATGTTGAAAAGTATAATCATCACTCTCTTCTATCTGTCTTAATCTACTCAATATGTTGTTACTGCTAGTTATTTCATCTATAATATCATTTACTTCATCACTTATTTCTGAAATTATAATTTTTTTCCCTAACTTCACATCTTTTAAAACTTTTTTGGTTTTTTTAGCTAAATTATCATATTTATCAATAAATGATTTTTGTTTATCTTGATTTACTTCTTTTATTTCTCCTGTTATTTCAAGAACATTTAAATAATTTATATTCATATTTTTCAAATGTAATATATTCTTTTTATTTAAAACTGTTCCACTCTTAAGTAATATATTACCAGTATTTAAATCCTCAATATCCTCAACTAAAACCATCCCCGGCATAACATCATCAATTTTTATAATACTCATACTATCCCGTTAGCTTAAAACTATTTTTTAAGCCAACGGCCTATACCCCCTTTCTTATATTTATATTTTCGATAATACTAATGTAAAATCCTTTAAATTGCAATTTTACAATATTATACAGTACATGCATGATAACTTCATTTCGCTGATTTTATAATTTACTGACTTTTATTATACCATAACTAAGAGTTTTATAAATTAAATAGGAGGTAAATGAATTAATTCATCTACCTCCTACTTAATTTTTTATACAATATATCTATACTCACCATTTTCATTTATATAAAAAAAATCTGAATAATTTATTTCAAATATATTTTTATTAATATGGGATATCTTTACTTTATTTTTAATTAAATAAGTAAATACTCCACAATATGATATATCTCCTTGAATTATTGCACCGTATATTATTCCATCTTTATGAATTATTTTCTTGTATGCATCCCTATACTCCTCTATATCCACATTATAACTTTCATCTGGAGCTTCTATTAAACCTAAAGAAACTGTTTGAAGTCCTAAAAAGTTCATAGAGTTCCTAAATCCAAAGTAATCCTCTAGCTCCCTATCTATTCCAGCCATATTGTAGCCTGCTACTATACCCTGTTTTACAGCCAAGGGCCATATAGAGCCTGTGCCACATACATCTCCCGCTGCATAGATATCTTCAACATTAGTTTCACATCTATTATTTATAACTATTCCCTTATTTATTTTTATAATACTTTCTTCTATAAAATCTATATTTGGTCTAACTCCTGTAGCAACTACTATCATTTCACAGTCTATAACTTCTCCAGTATTTAATTTTACTCCTTTTACTCTACTATTTTCATCTAATAATACTTCTTCTGCTCTAACTCCTTTTTTAATTTTAACTCCATTAGCTTCAAATAGTTTTTCATATCGTAAAGAAGCTCTTTCATCAAGCTGCATAGGAAGAATTTTTTTTGCCATTTCGACTAATGTAATATTTATATTTTGTTCTAAAAGCCCAACAACAGTATCTATTCCTACTAAACCCGCTCCTAATACTAATACATTTTTTGCATTTTTTGCTTCTTCCTTTATTTTAATAGCGTCTTCAATATTTCTTAAACCATAAATACCTTTACCTTCCCTTAAATTTTTAACTGGAGGCATAAATGAAGAAGAGCCTGTAGCTATTAAAAGCTTATCATATTCTAAACCTTCACCATTATCTAAAATAACCTTCTTTTTATTTATATCAAGTCTTTCTACTTTGGTATTCTTTATCCAATTGATTTTATAATTTTCTGAAAATCTTTTATCTACAAAATTAAGTTCTTCAATATTCTTTTTATCAGCTATTATATGATGGAGCATACACCTTGAATATATATATTTATCCTTTGAAACCATTGTTATATTTGCATCTTTATCCAATTCTCTAATAGTCTTAGCACAATTAACCCCAGCAGCACTTGCTCCTAAAATAACATATCTCATGCTACTCATCCTCCTCTATACTTAAACATCCGGTAGTACAACTTTCAACACATCTAGGTATTTCTCTATCCCCACACATATCACATTTTAATACTACCCTTTTCTCTACTTCATCAGCCTTTAGAACTCCATAGGGACATGCCATAATACACATGAAGCACGATGAACATTTTTCTTCATCATATAATACTAGTCCGCTTTTTTTATCTTTTGTCATAGCACCACTCATGCAAGTATATACACATTCTGGTTCTTCACAATGTCTACAAATAATTGGTGTTGGACATTTATTTTTATCAAGCTCTATATGATTTCTACTCCCATTAGATACGTCTTCTAAATCTAAATCATAAACGCTCTTTCCTTTTTTATTATGCTCATCCATACATGCAAGCACACAATTAAGACAGGCCATACACAAGTCTCTATCGACTTTAATTCTTTTTAGCACTGCAATCTCTCCTTTCACCCTATTGCTAATTGATTGTAAAGGGAAAATAGATTATGCTATTTCCCCTTCATCTTCTACAACTAGTCCTAGTGACTTTCTTCTTTCAATGACTATTTGTTCTAATTTATCTGCTGCTTTTTTTACATCATCTTCAAGGATTAACTGCCCTCCTGTCATATTAGTCAAAGTATTTGTTAAAACTTCAGTAACTAATTTACTACCCGTTATAAATGGAGGTATAGCTAAATGTAATGGAAGTCCCAATGCTAGCCCGAAGGCCCCATCGGCTAACGCTTGCTCTTCTAGCCATTGTGGCGCTGATAAAACTAATGGCAGTTCAGGTATATCTATACCTAATGCTTCTGCAAGCTCAGTAGCTACTATTTCAAGTCTACCTATAGCTAAACATGGCCCAAAATTAAGTACTGGAGGAATACCTAGACTTTCACATACTGATTTCAAGTTATCTCCAGCTAAACTTGCTGCCTTAGGTGACATTAAGCCTACATTTTCTAATCCACCACTTGAACAACCAGCTGATAATACGATAATATCTCTTTTGATTAGTTCTTTAGTAAGCTCAACAGTAAATACGTCATGTCCCATAGCTGTTAAGTTTGAACAACCTACTATTCCAGCAACCCCTTTGATTTTACCTTCAGCTATTAAGTCTATAAGTGGTTTCCATGTATTCCCTAAAAATTTTTTTAATGACTTTTCACTTACACCCGTAATTACGTCATCATGTCCATGGTCCTTTGGAATATCTATTTTTACTTTACACCTTCGATTTTTATAGCTTTCTAAAGCTTTATTTATGATGTATTCAGAAATCTCTTCTTCTTCATTCATGTTAAAATTTACATATTCTGCATTTGCCTTTTTAGCAACATCATCAAGACAAATCATTCCTACCATATACTTATCTGCTATTGGCTCTATACCTGGTAATGTACAGTTAAACTCTGATACTATATAATCAATAGCGCCTGTTGCTATAAGGCCTTCGCTTGTAAAATTATTACCTACATGTCCTGAAAATACTTCCTGATAATGCTGACCTCTAAGCTGCAAATCTTGACCTACACATGTACATCCAACTAATTTAAAGCCCTTTGCCCCTACGCTTCCTGCTAATCTCTTGATATCTTCATCGATTAATCTATCTTGTAAATGGGATATAACTGAATGTTGATGTCCAGTAATCATAATATTTATATAATCTTCATCTACAACCTTAAATCCTACTGATGCAGTTCTTATTACTGGCTCTCCAAGCATTACATCATTTAATAAATTTGTAAGAGTCAATCCATAAACCCCTGTACAAATACCAAGATTTAATGAATGTAATAACATATCAACTGGATCACTATTTAAATTAGTTGAGGTCTTTACTATGGCATCAAATACTTCTGATTTTGCACCACCCGGAAGTATATTTAATTCTTCCCATTTTTTGTATCTTGGTTTATAAGCCATTTTTTCAACTAATTCCATTTTTTCATGTCTTGCTTTATATAAATCATTTAAAACTTTGTCTGCTACTCTAATCGCCTTTTTATGAATATCATCTTCTTGAATACTAAATAACTCAGCTAATTCATTTAAAGTATTTATCCCTTTAATTTTTCCTTTCTTTTCTCCAACAGCTTTTAAGTTTCTAGCTGTAGTTTCAACAACATGTAAGTAACATGCAGCACCTGAAGCAACTGCTCTTAAAAAGTTTCTAGCTACTATTGTATCTGCAGTAGCACCACATACTCCCCTAGGTGATTTTGGAGTTATTCTACATGGCCCATTCGAACATAGTCTACAACATACACCTTGCTGCCCAAATCCACATTTAATACTTTGAGCTTGGACCCTATTAAATGAAGTTTCAACCTCCTTAGATAAAAGGAATTTTTCTAATTTTTTGTCAGAAGATCTACACATTTTCATAAATTATTCCTCCTTTTATACTATACTAATTTTGTATACTTTTTGTTGAATGTATACTAATTTAGTATAATTTTACCCATAGTAATATTTACTTATTCTTGTTAATTTTAATTTAATCATTTATAATCTATTGCTTCATTAAATCTCTAAAATTCACACTCTCAAGTTCCTCTATTAACTTCTTCCTCACTTTAAAAAGGGCTTTATGGATATCACAGGTATTGGTTCTATGAAGATTACAATACTTATCATCGTATTGGCACCTATTTACATAGATAGGCCCATCTATTGCTTCAATAACATCCTTTAATGTAATATTTTCTGGATTTCTATTTAATGAATATCCTCCATTTACCCCTCTAAAAGATTTTGTCAACCCAGCCTTAGTTAACTTTCTAAGTATTTTTAAAGTAAATCTAGTTGGTATATTTTCACTTTTGGATATATTTTTTGCATCTACTGTGGTATCCATACCAGCCTTAGAAAGAAATAAAATTATTCTTAAAGCATAATCTGCTTCCTGTGTTATCTTCATTTGTTCACTTCATCTCCAACAAAAGTATACTTGTTTAGTATATTTTTATGATAATATATCGTTATAAGTATGTCAATATTTTTTTATTATATTATCATAAAACTATTGTAAGAAGTTTCAAGAAATGCATTAGTTATACTTAAACAAAAACCTGAAGTTTTACTCAGGCTCAAGTTGTTGACAAAACAAAATATTTTATGAAAATAGCGCTCATGCGGACGAATTTAGAAAAAACTTAAGGCTTAAATTTTTGGAAAATCCTAACGCACCTAATCAAGACATCCTGTCTTGTAGGATGCTGGTTTGACATCCTGTCAAACCTACGGATTTTCTCAAAAATTTTCGCCTAGTTTTTTTACTAAATTCTTTCAAGCATTCGCTTTCATTTTCATAAAATATTTAAAAGAATAAGTTCATCAACAGTGTGAACCCGATTTTTTACTCAGGTTCAAATTATGCTAATCTCTGTAAATTAATATCCGATAGATTCGTCCATTTTCCACATTTATCTCCCCATCTAGCTATAACCTTATCTTCTGCTAATATTTGAATAACTTCACACATATTTGCACAATCATTACATTCAAACCCTTTAACTTTATAATCAATATCAGCAACTTCAAATCCTTTAAACTTTGAGCTTTCTTTTGACTTGACTTCGTTCCTAGCCAATATTGCTGATCCGATTGCTCCCATTACATCATAATGCTCTGGTACATATACCTCCATATCAAGAGCCTTTTCAAAAGCTCTTTTTATCCCTACATTCGCGGCGACTCCAC
Source organism: Caloranaerobacter azorensis DSM 13643 (assembly GCF_900129995.1). Taxonomy (GTDB): domain Bacteria; phylum Bacillota; class Clostridia; order Tissierellales; family Thermohalobacteraceae; genus Caloranaerobacter; species Caloranaerobacter azorensis. The sequence continues at coordinate 9,837 of NZ_FQXO01000037.1, forward strand.
CCTGAAATATAACTGGAGCAAGAATTTCCTTACCTTTTCCTACATTACTTAAATAATTTCTTACTAAAGCCTCACATAAACCATTTATGATGTCCTCTTGGTTATGTCCTAATTGTTGTTTATGAATCATATCTGATTCTGCAAATACTGCACATCTTCCAGCAATTCTAACAGGATTGTTCGATTTTAATGCTAATTCGCCGAATTCTTTTATATCTATTCCCAACCTAGCAGCCTGCCTATCTAAAAATGAACCAGTACCAGCTGCACATACTGTATTCATAGCAAAATCAGTCACTATACCATCTCTTAAAATAATAATTTTAGAATCCTGTCCTCCTATCTCTAATATTGTTTTAACATCAGGTATATAATTTAATGCTGCTACAGCATGTGCCGTAATTTCATTTTTTACAATATCAGCACCTATTAATATGCTTGCCAAATATCTTCCACTACCTGTCGTTCCTACACCCTTTACCTCTATTTCACCAATTTCCTCTTTTATCTCTTTTAATCCAAACTGAATAGCTTTTATTGGTTTTCCTTTAGTCCTTATATATTTTTTTACTACAACATTATTATTTTCATCCATAATAACAATATTTGTACTTACAGAGCCTACATCAACTCCTAAATAATACTCTTTCAAAATTCCTTTCCTCCCTTCTTCTCTTTAACAAATCAACAAATGCTTCTAATCTTGTAACATAACCCGTCTCACCGGTTAACTCGTCTACTATCAGAGTTAATATCGGAATATCATAATCCTTTCTAACAGTCTTAAGTATCGTTTCGGCTACTATTTCCGGCATACAAGAAAATGGCAAAAGCTGTATTACCCCATCATATCCTTTCTCTGCATACATAATTGCACTTCCAACAGTTTCTCTACCATGTCCACCAACCAATGTTCTTATATACGGTTTTGCTGCCTCCCAAGCCTTCTTTTCTTCACTTAATCCTAAAAAACTAGGTTTAAGATTATGCTCTACCCATCTAGATGTAGTTAAAAACTTATCTACCCAAACCCCCATATGTCCGAGTTTTCTCTCGATATCTAAATTAACATATGGCTCGATGACAGTATATATTTCGCCTACAATTCCAATTCTCAATGGACGCTTTGTATTATCGATTTCTACTTTTTCAAGCTCTTCAAAAGTTCTTCTTATTAGCTTTCTAGTTTCTATAACGCCTTTAACTTTCAAAACATCTTCACTGAACCTTTGCATAATTTCATCTACTTCATAACTATTCACAGCATACGCTCGTATTTTATTTGAAAATTCGAACAACTTATCTACTTCTTTTAATATAATTCTTCCTCTATTAAAACTCTTTAGCATCTTAATTGGGTTCTTTGTATTTACTGCTCTTGTTATATTATTTATTAGTTCTTTATAATTACCATCTGGAGGATCAAACACTATAATATCAACATCATATCCTAAATCCTTTAAAATCTCTCTCTCTATCACCGGATAAAAACCAAATCTACAAGGGCCACAACTACCAGTTATCAATATTGTATCTGCTCCTTTTTCTATACTTTCAATGTAATTACCTATATTAATTTTCAGAGGCAGACAAATTGATTCTGGCGAATATTTAGTACCTAATTCAAGCGTACGCTTACTGCATTTTGGCGGTACAACAACTTCTAATCCAAAATCTTCAAACATTGCTTTTACTGCGATATAAGTATTACCCATGTGTGGAAATGTAATCTTCATTTCTGTCCCTCCATATAATCATATCTATAAATGCCTCTAGTCTCGTATTAACTCCTGCTTCTCCTGAATGTTCATCAATAGTTACTAATGTGAATGGAACCTTATATTTTTTTGCCTTTCTGGATACCAAATCGATTAAAACAGAATCTAAACCACAGCCAAATGAAGATATATAAATTATCCCATCGACTGCTTTTTCCTCAATTAAATAAGAAGAAGCACCAACAATTTTTCTTCCAAAACTCCAAAACATCCTTTTAGGCAACTTGGATATATAATGATTTATTTTACCTATGTCTACAATATCTGGAGTTATTACTTTCATATTCTCTTTCTGTAATTTTTCAATGAGTTTCATACTTAAAAATTCATCATATAAATTGTATGAATGTCCTAAAACGAGAATTTTGTATTTGCTATTTTTCAGAGTTGTAATACTATTAACATATTTGTTATAAACTTTAATTGCTTCAATAGGAATTACCCCATTAGCTAACAACTTTCTGTATTCATTAAATCTGCTAATAGCTTTATCAAAAGCCAATTTTATTTTCTTATTGTCAGATGTGAAGATTTTACCAATTTCTATTACCGATTTATGTAAGTTATCATCAGATTTTAATAGGTTAATTTCCACATCTATAACTGGCGGTAAATTGTCAATCGAATTTATTACCATTTCAGGTAATCCTAATAATTTAGGACATAAATATTCTTTTTTATAAACACTAATAAATTTAGGTATAAATAAATAATCTACTTTATTTTTAAGCTCTTCTACATGGCCATGAAATACCTTTACAGGCAGACATGCTTCATCAACACAACTAGAAACTCCAGCATTTAATATAGATTTATTCGTATTTGAAGATAAAACTATTTCTGCACCTAATTCTGTAAAAAACTCTTTCCATAAAGGATAATACTCATAATAGAGTAATGCCCGCGGTATACCAATTTTATAAGACATAAAGCACCTCCTATCCAACTATTATTATGGGCAAATAATTTTATAAATAAACATTAAAATAAGCTAAAAAAAAGACTCCTTAATTGGAGTCTTTTTTTGGCTTATTTTGCTCATAGCTTATTATTAATTCAGCAATATTATATAAAGCTAACTGTAAATCTTCTTCAGAAGTATTTAATTTAAGTGAGTTTTCTAGATATTCAAAAAACTCTTCTGGGCTGTTAAATTGTCCATTCAAAGTGCTTAAAATTCTTCTCATTCTTACCTTTCTATAGATATTAGTCATATCTTTTAAATTTCGATCTATATATTGAATAAAATTATCAACCGCCTGCTCTAAATAATCATCAGATACAATTTTTAAATCACTTTCACTTAACGGTTTAATTTCTTCATATCCTAAATCCTTTAAATAGGAAACAATTTCTATCATTTCAATATAAAAATTATTCAAATAATCTTTACTTTCATCATTTTTTAGTTCTTTCTCCTTATCGTCTATCAATTTAATTAATTTATCTAAAGAGGCAATTATATAATTAACCTTTTCTTCACAAATCAATAATAATTCCTGTCGCTTTTCTAAATTCTCATCCTTCATCACTTCTTTAAATCGTTTTATTATTTCTGTAATATCTTCTCTATTTAAATCTTCAGTTAAATATTTTTTAGTCTTTTCAATCACTATAAATTTACTTACTATCGTTCCAAGACTACTTAACATCTCCATTAAATCGTATATCTCCAAAAGCAGCTTCGAAATCTCATCTTTTAATTTTTCTATTTCATTTAAGTTGGCAGTTTTAAAATCAAATTTTTTATATCCTTGTGTTTTTGTAAAGTAATAATCAAAACTCTTTCCATATTGTAATCTTAATGAACCATTAAACGTATTCTTTAACTCTTCTATATAGTCATTAACTTCTCTCTCACTAAAATCGTTTAGATAATTTAGCAAAGAAGTTCTTACAATATCATAAAATTTATGTTTAGACATTCTAAATGGTACTAATCGTATAATTTCATTAAGCTTTTCCTGAAATGTAATTCCATCTTCCATTAAAAATTCAAATACATCACTATAAAGCCTTTCAAAATTTACTGCCTTGTCCATATAATCATTATTTTCTTTTACTAATTCTTTACCCAATAACTGACTTGCAATTTCTAAAGAATATGACATTTCAGTAGCATAACTATCTAAACATCTAATTAAATCAACAATTTTATCTTTAAAATTTCTAAAATATTCTTCTCCTAATTTATCTTCAATATCACTTAGCCCTAATATTATTTCTATATTTAATGCTTTATCATTAATTTTTTCAAAATAATCTAAAACATTTTCGCCTTCTTTCTCAAGTTTTTCAAACAATTCCCGTTTTTCATCTACACTTCTATTAATTAATATTATGTCTCTAACTATATCATAGAAAGCTATAGCTCCAGCTTTTTTTAAAAATTCATTATATAAATTTTGTAAATCATTTTCTACCTGAACACCACTCTTTATATCTTTCACATTCTTTCTCCTTTCATCTATACTATGATTCTAGTTTAACTGTATAGCAAATTTATTTCAAGAAAAAAAGCAGCAAAAATGCTGCCTATAAATCATAATATAATCTGTACTCCATAGGATGAGGAATTATATTTATTTTCCTTGCATCTTCTCTAATTCTTCTTATATGATCAGTTATAAGCTCTTTAGTAAAAACACCACCTGCTAATAAAAATTCGTAATCTCTCTCTAATGCATCAGCCGCTTCATCTAATGATTTTGGTAGACTTTTAATCTTATTTCTTTCTTCTTCAGGTAAATCAAAAATGTTTACATCATAAGGGCCATAACCTTCTTTAACCGGATCTATTTTATTTATTATTCCATCAATACCCGCTAATAAAAGAGCAGAAAAAGCTAGATATGGATTAGCTGTTGCATCTGAAGGCCTAAACTCAAATCTCTTCTTCTCTGGTTTTTTAGCATAACCAGGTATCCTTATTACTGAACTTCTATTTGCAGTAGCAAAACATATACTGACAGGTGCTTCGTATCCAGGAACTAATCTTTTATAAGAATTTGTACTAGGATTTGTAAACGCAAGTAAGGCTGGAGCATGTTTCAAAATACCGCCAATATAATATAAAGCTGTTTCACTTAATCCAGAATATCCTTTTTCATCATAAAAAACTGGTTTACCATCTTTAAAAAGCTGCATATGTACATGCATTCCGCTACCAGCTTCTCCATATAAAGGTTTTGGCATAAAAGTAACAGTCTTACCTTCTTGTATAGCCAAATTTTTAACAACATATTTTAAAATTAAAGTCTTATCTGCCATTTCTCTTAATCTACCAAATTGAGTCTCTATTTCTACCTGTCCTGAACCTCCGACTTCATGATGATGATATTTTACAGATATGCCTAAATCCTCTAATTGCCTAGTAATTTTAGATCTAAAATCATTAGTGATATCCTTTGGTAAATCTACATGATAACCTTTTTGGAATTCTACCTTATATCCTAAATTCTGGTAATTTTTGTTCCCATTATTCCAATATGCTTGTTCAGTATCTATGTACACCTCTTGATGATTATTTTTGTTAATAAATGATATATGATCAAATACATAAAATTCAAATTCAGGGCCAATAATATATTCATCTGCAATTCCGGTTTTCTTTAAATATCTTTCTGCTTTTTCAGCAATATATCTAGGATCTGATTGAAATCTCTCATTTTTGTCTGTAATTTGATATATATCGGCAATCATACTCAATGTTGGTACTTCACAAAATGGATCTATAAAGCCTGTCCTAATATCGGGTTTAAAAATCATATCAGATTTTTCAACACTTAAAAAACCATAACTTGATCCATCGAAACCTATACCGTCTTCTAATATTTTTTCATTAAATCTCTCTACTGGTATCGACAAATGATGCCATCTTCCCGCTAAATCCACTACTTTAAAATCGATTATTTTTATTCCTTCTTTTTCACAAAAATTAACTACCTGACTAATGTCTTCAAACATAAGATCACCTCTTATTAAAGTTTTCTGTAATTTTATAATATTTCAAAGTTTCTGTGATGTCAAATAAGTTATAAAAGTGTTAAAAATTTTTAAAAAAAGTGGACAATGGCCACCTAGTCAGTTAAAAATTTATTGATTGCTTCATCTACATAATAAATCTTTTCTAAATCATCTATTTTACTTATACTAACCCATTTATATTCGCTATGTTCATCATTTAATTTAATATCCCCACCTTGATAATCACATAAAAACACTATAGTAATATACTGTTTAGTTTTCGTTTCATTAATGCCAGAACTAATACTTATTGGCCTTATAACTTTAACTTTCAATGAAGTCTCTTCAAAAATTTCCCTCTCTAGACTCTCTATAGGAAATTCTCCGAATTCTAATTTACCCCCGGGAATATCCCATAATCCACTTCCAAAAGAACCATCTTTTCGTTTGAGTAATAAAATTTCCTCCCCTTTTCTAATTAATGCTTTAGTAAGAACTCTAAACATAAAATCTTCCTTTCAAACATTTATATATTTCTAATGCTGAATTATTTTCAAATAATATTCAGATTGTGCCATAAGAACTCTTTTAATTGCTCCAATAAATTCCTTATCATATTTGTCTTTATCTAAAAGATAATGTTTATTTGCCTTTATAATTTCCCAACCATCTCTTAATACAGATTCTGCATTCTCAAATTCATTCATTTTATATTGTAAATAAGCCTTATTCATTATGAAATTCTTTAAGATTTCTATATTATCAGTATTTGGTAAATCTTGCTCGTATATCTTTATTGCCTTTTCATAATAACCTTTATTAACATATACTTTCGATTTTATAAATTGTATATTAAATTTAGTCATATCCTCTTTTGTAGAGATATACCATTTATCTAGATTTTTCATTAATTTATCAACTTCGATATTATGATTCAAACATTCTTTAAAAATTAACAAAGACTCATTATCGTCAATATCATCTCTCAATTGATAGTTGTCTAAAAGCTCAACAAGCAACTTTTGTTTCTCTTCTTCACTTACATTACCGAACTTTATTAAATAATAATTAATTCCTACAACATTGTAATAACTATCTTTTTTAAGCTCTCTAATTACTTTAATTGGCTCTTTAAGATATAAATGTTGTTCTTCAAATGGAATATAGCCCATTAAGCTGATATATTCTAATGTCGAAATAGCCTTCTTATACAATATATCTTTATCATCTAATTTTTTATCAGAATAATTTCCAAATAGACTAAAATTATCATCTAAAGTATAATCAATAAACTCTATATCATTTAGATACTCATTCATTAAATAATCCATATCATAATATACCCTTTTAATCAAAGTCGCCGCTTCGGATCTCGTTATATTATTATAAGGCCTAAATGTATTATCCTCGTATCCCTCAATTATTCCATTGTTTACTAATTTCTTAATTATATTAAAATATTTATAATTTGGTTTAATGTCTGTAAATTCTTTAGTTTTTTCCTCTATTGGCAATGTAGTGAAAAAGCTAGACAAAATTGTAGCTTCTTCTCTAGTAATATATTTATTAGGCTCAAATTTATTTCCAGGGAAAATATCTTTAAATTTTAAATTGACACTATATTTATCAATAAACTCTGCTACTGGTAAAATCTCTTTATAAGCCCAAAAATCACTGCTTAAATCTTCATAATGCAACGTATATTTATTGCTAGTAACATTAGTACTATTATCTGTTATAATAGATTTATTTTCTTCAGATTCTTTATTAACATCTGTATTATCAGTTCCTTTACCTACTACCTCATAATCAATCTCATTTTCAGTCATAGCATTATCATTAATTACTTTCTTCTCCTTTGCGGCTCTATATAGTATTGCAATATATTCTGCTCTAGTAATATAATCATCTGGCCTAAAAGTCCCATCAGGATAGCCATTAAAAAGGTTGGCTTCATTAGTAGCCCATAATATCGTATATTCTGCCCAATGGCCAAAAACATCTAAATAAAAAGTATCAGCGATTATAATACTACAGTTTACAAAAAATAAAGCAATAACTAATATATATGAAATTGCTTTAATCCTCCTCATAAGTAACCCCCCTTTACAGCCAACCCAGCATATGCTCTACTACCATATCTTCTCTTATTTATTATAACATACAATTAATCACTACATCTTTGATATTCATCAATTATACCCATAATTAACAAATCTACACTAAATTTCTTAAGAAAATTAATAAACACATTTTTAAGATCAACCTCATCCAATATACTTGGATGAAATCCTACTTCCATTCTGTTCATTATGTCTTTAACATGTCTGCTTAAATATAAAGTAAAATATCTATACGAAATATCTTCTATTAACAATTTGTAATTTTTTTGTTCTGTCAAATAAATTATCAACTTCTCTTTTAACTTTATCTCGTCAATTTTAAAAATTCTACCTATTACGGATTCTTCTTTCTGTATTATTTTCCCTTTTCTATACATACTCCAAGCTAATCCTAAATTCATTATACAATAAAGATTAATTAACCTTAAATCAAAAATAACTCCTTTTTCTTCCAATTCTATTATGCTATTTTTAATCAATTGAATAGTCGATTTTTTATCGCGTTCACTAAAATTATTTAGTGCAAGCATTAAATCATTCTCAAATCTATCAATACATATCCTTTCGGCTATTTCGGCTTTATAATCAGTCAATTTTAAAATACACACTCTATACGCCCCCTATTTGGGTTACATGAAAAATTATTTTAACCTATTTTTAATCGTTTCAACTTCATTATGTTCTAATTTATATAAGGTAAAAAAATACTTATCAATTTTCTCTATCTCTTCAATTATTTTAATTTGTAATTCTTCAATCTTTCTATTATCTACTTTATCTTTTAATAATCGATTAATATCGTTATAGTAACTTATTATTTTTTTGACTTTTTCAGAAACAAAATTAACATCTTCTCCTATCTTGATATTTAATTCCATTAATTTATTAGGATAAAAATCGTACATATTATCTCCTACTTTTTTCGCAACAGTTTTAAAATAGAATTCAAAAATTAATGAATTTAAAAAGCCTGTCAAATATTCCATTGTAATCTCATTTAAAAACATATCTTTTATCTTTATAATATATACATCGGCACTACAAAATAAATTATCATAATCTATCATGAACCTATTCGTTTCAGATTTGAATGGGAAAATAATTTTAGGTGATTTAAAAACTTCTAAATTTCTACCCCATTGAAGTTCATACCACTTCCTAATACCTTTAATACATTCTCTGCGTTTTTCTAACCTCTCTTTATATGGCAATATATGTTTTAATGTATTAGGATAATCATCTATATTGTCAATTAAATCTGTATATAATATATATTTATCTACTTCCGTTTTGGTATATTTTTGTATATAACTATTTTTTATCCATGGTTTTAAAATGTCACGTTCTAAATTACCTTCATCAATTTTTTCTGCATCTATAATAAATGCACTATCACAACCAGTTATTATACCTTGATAACTTTCACAAATATCCTTTAATTTATAATCTCCTTGAGAATCTATTTTTTCAAAGATTAACTTCTCTAAAGGATTTATAAATATCCACCCCTTATCAGCTAATTCAATAGATTTTACTTTAAACCTCTCATAAATAGCTTCATTCGCTATATCAAACTCATTTTTTTGATTTAACTTCTTCTTTAGTTTGTAAACATCAAAATTTGTATCATTCATCTTCCCCTTTATACATTTTATTATTAGTGGACTTACTCCAATTCCTCTAAATATTTTATATCCATTAAAATCAATTAATGATTCTATAGTAAAATTATTCTTAATGAATTTCCGCAAAAATTTTCCTGATGGCGATTCAATGAAATACCTAGATGTAATTAAAATTAATCTTCCATCTTCTTTTAGTAAATCATGCCCTTTCTTCACAAAACAAAATGAAATATCTGCTTTATCAGAAAACACATCATAATAATAATGTATTAATTTTTGTCTATAAATTTTATTAATCTTTTTATGCCCTATATAGGGAGGATTACCTATTACTAAATCAAACTTAATATCATTCAAAGAACTTTTATCCGATAACGAATTCAACAGATTCTTTTCATCGTCTAATAAAATGTCTTTTTTATATATATTCAATTTGAAACTATTAGATGTTGTATCCTTTAATAAGAGTGAAATAGTTGTCATATATACTGCAAATTCATCCACATCTGTTCCCCAAATGTTATTCCTTAATATAAATTCATGTATACCTTCATCTAATTGCATTTTAATTGCCGGATTTTCATAAATTATCTTTTCATAATTATTTTCCATTATAGATTTAATTTTTTCATAAGCCTCTATTAAAAAATAGCCACCACCGCAGGCTGGATCTATTACCTTAAAATAAGGATTCTTAATGATATACTCTTCTTTTATTCCTTCATCTATCATATATTTCACAATGCTTCTCGGAGTATATACCTGCCCTAATTGTTTTCTTTCTTTACTTGTTATAAGTTCTTCATAAAGCTTACCTAATGAAATTCTACATAATTCTTCACTCTCAAGTTTATTTAACAACGATACTATTTCATCTTTTTGTTTGCCTGTAAATATTACTTTTTTACCAAAAGATATTTCAAATTCTTTAAATTTTTCAGGAAGTCTTTCTATAGAATCATTGTTTAATATGTCATTTAAATCTTTTTCTGTTATTTTTTCTGATCTATAATATGAAATTGATAGAATTGCTTTACCTATATAGTAAATAATACCCTTTAATTTGCTTATATAAATATCTAATCCTTCGTTCTTGTATCTATATAGATATTTTTTAATAGCTTTTATTAATTCTTTTTCATAAGCTTTGTTTTTCATTATTATACCTCCACTCAAAAAATGAGGCAAAGAGCCTCATTGTTGCCTTCCTCGTTAATATTTTGTATTACGATTTATCATATCTATATTATAATATAAAAGTACAGTCATATCATTATTAATAATTCTTAAGGAGAGATTTATATGGAAATTATCACAAATTCTGTTCAAGAACAAATAAAAATACCTAATTACTTAAAAACAGTTATAGACAATAGAAATTTCTGCTTCTTGGATATTGAAACAACAGGATTTAATCGTGAAAAGGACAAAATTATCTTAATAGGAATAATGTATTTTAATAATAATGAAATTAAAATTAGTCAGTTTTTTGCTAATTCATTAGAAGAAGAAAAGGAAATCCTCAATAAGTTTGCAGAATTTATCGCTCAATTTGATTTGTTTTTTACTTTTAATGGTAATATATTCGATATACCATTTATAAACAGTAAATTCAGACAGCATAAATTAGAATATTTCATCGATACAAATAATAGTATCGATTTACTTAAAGTAGTAAGAAAACATAAAAATATTTTAGGTTTAAACAATTGTAAACTTAAAACTGTAGAAAAATATCTCGGAATTAATAGAGAGGACAAGATTTCAGGTAAAGAAAGCATTAAAATGTATTTTGAATACTTAAAAACAAAGAATGAAAGCATAAAAAAGATAATTCTTAAACATAACTACGAGGATATTTATTATCTCCATAAATTACTTAACATATACGAAATAATAGATAATTTAAATAATTTAAATCTAACTATCAACCTTAATAATTATAATATTAACTTTAGTTTTGATTTAAATAATATATCTATTAAAGAAAATAATCTTACTCTCACAGGTATAACATCTAAATGTACTCTGCCAAATTATATATACTACGAAGATGGTTTCAAACTTGAATGGATTGCAAAAGAAGGAAATATAAATATATCTTTTATTGTTAATATTGGAATGTTAACAGATAATAAAAAATGCTACTATTTAAATAAAGATGATTACTCTTTCGCTATTACTTCTATCGATGAAACTAACTACAATATCCCTGAAAATTATATCTTACTAAAAATAGAAGATAAAATAATTAAAAAGAACTTGCAAAATGTTGTTTATGAAATATTAACGAACGTAGTAAAATAAAACTCCCTATCGTGAACATACGATAGGGAGTTTTGTTGGTGCCCAGAGGCGGAATCGAACCACCGACACGGGGATTTTCAGTCCCCTGCTCTACCGACTGAGCTATCTGGGCACGAACTAATATCATTAGAATTCAAAGTGTAAAATTTAAAATTCAAAATTATCTTTCTAATTTTTCATTTTACATTTTCAATCTTCAATTCCTTGCTTTAGCAAGGATATTATGGTGGGCCCTCAGGGACTCGAACCCCGGACCTGCCGGTTATGAGCCGGACGCTCTAGCCAGCTGAGCTAAGGGCCCTTACTGGCGGAGAAGGAGGGATTTGAACCCTCGCGCCCCGTTAGGGACCTACTCCCTTAGCAGGGGAGCCTCTTCAGCCACTTGAGTACTTCTCCACTTCATATCTGGCGGAGAGGGTGGGATTCGAACCCACGGCCCGCGCAAGCGAGTCACTGGTTTTCAAGACCAGCTCCTTAAACCACTCGGACACCTCTCCTTAATTTTGGTGACCCATCCGCGACTCGAACGCGGGACACCCTGATTAAAAGTCAGGTGC
>NZ_FQXO01000091.1 GCF_900129995.1 Caloranaerobacter azorensis DSM 13643
TATTAAGGCATATAAGGAGGAATTAAATTGAAACTTGATAAAGAACAATTTAAATTAAAATTATTAAATGATATAAAAAAAGTATATGAAAATGCTGAACTAAATAAAGAACTCATTACTTTTGAATTTGGGACACTGGAAATTATAGTTGATACTAAAGATATGTATAAATTGTATGGGGAATCAAAAAATAACTATAATACAGTTAAAAAACACTGCTTAAATGTTATAAAAGAAATTATAGAAGAGAAGAGATTTAAGGTGAATTATAATAAAGTTTTTCCACTTTTAAAAAATAAGAATTTTGGATTAGATAAAGAAATAGGTTTTATAAGAGAAGAATTCACGGATGATTTAGACATTCTATATGCGGTAGATATGGGGGATATTTACAGATTTGTGACTAAACATGATAATGTAGATATAGAATTATTAAAAAAATCAGCAATAAATAATATAAACAAAATATATAATGTATTAGTAAAATTAGATGAAGAATTACCAATTTACACTTTAGGTTTTACAACAAATGTAGGGAGTTCAATGATTTTATCAGAAAACTTTATAAAACAGATTAATAAGAAAGTTGGAAAGAGTTTTTTATTTGCAATACCTTATGATGGCACTTTAGTAGTTGCAGAGAATAATGACAAATATATAGATTATTTAAATGAATTAATAAAAATGATACCTGAAATTGATAAAATATCCAACAGCGTGTATAAATATAAAGATGGTAAAATAGAATATGCAGTTAAAAGAAGAATTTTAAAAATAATAAAATAAAAGGGTTTTCTGGTTCCCTCTGCTGCAAACAAAGGGAACCTTTTTTTATGAAAGTTCTAATTTTATTGTATTTAATAATTTTATAATATTTGGGATATTCAACTTTAAGTTGTTGCATTCAATATCATCTAATTTTTCTATTATACTAATATAGTAATTAATTCTGCTAATATATGATGAACAAATTTCTTTATTGTGTCCAAATAGAAAGTGGTTAATTAACAAGTTCATCGCTTCTTCAGCAAGAGATTTGTCTTCATATCCAAAATTATTTTTAATGATATGCAAGAAATAATTTATTTCTAGTCTAAGAACTTCTAGTTGTATCATGTAGATCACCTCCATTTAATTTCCAGCATTATAAACACATTTATATGTATTTTCAAATTTTTATGCTGTTTTTTAAAAAAATTATGTTTAAAAGTTTTGTTTACAGATTATTACAGTTATATTAAAAAAGTCCAATATTAAACACAAAATGATTTTTTTGTGTTAGTATAAAAATACATTAATAAAAATTGAGAAATAACCTATTTAAATAGGAGGGATAAAAATGCTAAAAAGAATAGCAAGTCTTTTAATTGCAAATATTACTGGACTAGTGGTATTTTATTTGATGTATAGGGTAGGAATATACTTAAATGTTCCTTTACTACAAAAATATTATTTAATACCATTCACAGCATTAATTGCATATATGGTATTTGAAGATTATAAAGAAATAAAAAACTACTTAAGATACGAGCAAACGATATAGATGTAAGGATATCAATAAAAAATTCCCCTGTTTTAAAACAATAGGGGAATTTTTTATAATCCATAGGAAATTATAAACTTCTTTAAATTATGGATAAGTTTTAATATAATTTCCGTTTATGGATTTCAACAAAATCTACCTTGATTTATTTTAATCGAAGATTTTGTTCCTAGGAATTAAATAAGGGGGGCATTATGTCTAAAAGAACACTAAAATGGAATGAAAAAAAGATAGAACAGTTTATAAAAGAAGGTAGAGGACAAGGTGAAGGCAAAGACTATAAGCCTTGGCTTGTTGTACAGGATTTTCCAACCATGGGGGTAGCGACAAGAATATTAGGGAAAACAACTGGTAGAGTACACCACTTTTTCTCAAATACACAATTAAAATATTTTTATCTGCTAGAATGGGAAGATAATGTCATAGATATTAGGGAGCATTATCCTTTATTAGATTTAGAAGAAAGTTTAAGTGACATGTCTGATTTAAATTTAGAAAAGTTTAGAGATAAAGAGAGTAAGGTTGACTATATTCTTTCTACTACATTTTTAATTACTGTACTTGATTCAAATGGCAATAAAAAATATGCTGCAAGAAGTATAAAGTATGCATCAGAACTAAAAAAGAAAATTACGTTAGAAAAGTTAGAAATAGAAAGAAGATACTGGACAGAAGCAAAAGGAATAGATTGGGGAATTGTAACGAATAAGGAGATTAATGATATAAGAGTTAAAAATATAGAGTGGCTTCATCCAGTAATGATTTCAAAGAATCAAAATGGACTTGAAAATAATGAATTAAAAGATTTGTGTGAGGGATTACTGTATAGACTTAATGAAAGCAGAAATTCTGTAAGACAGACAATTATTCAGTATGAGCAAGACTATAGTTTAGATAAAGGTATAGGAATTTTTTTGTTTAAATATTTGTTAGCCAATAAGATTGTTTTAGTTGATATGGACAAGCCTATAAATCTAAATTGCAGTTTTAAAGAATTATGTAGGCATAGGAGGGAAGTAGAGAATTGAAATATACTGTTAATTCTTTAATTGAATGGAAAATAAATGACAAAAAGGATGTTGTTGAGAGGATACTTTGGATTAATGATCAGTGGATATATGTAATAGATATAAACAAAAATAATGTTCCGTATTTAATAAAAAGAGAAGATTTAGAGGAAGCGCTATTAAATGGTATTGCAGATATAAAAGAAGATGCTCTATATTCAATATTTCTTAAAGATGAAGATATACCCGAGAAACATAAGAGAATAAGGGATAAGGCTTGGAATATGATAAAAGATATTGTAAATAAAGAACCTCAAATATTCGAATCCACATTTAGAAGAAGAAATATAAAGCAGATTGCTTCAGAGTATAATGTGAGTGAATTAAGTGTATTAAATTATTTGAAAAGATATTGGAAAAGAGGTAAGGTGCCGAATGCTCTACTTCCAGATTATTATAGGTGTGGAGGTAGAGGAAAAGAAAAAAGGGCTGGAGATGTTAAAAGGGGCAGACCAAGAAAACATAAAGATATTTTTGGTGAAGGTGTAAATGTAACGGAAGAAATAAAAAAGATTTTTAAGACAGCAGTAAATCGTTTTTATTATACTACTGCGAAGAACTCATTAGTTTTAACTTATGAACTGATGAGAAAAGAATATTTTAATGAAGGATATAAAACGGTAGATGGTGTTAAAATTCCTATTATAAAGCCTCAGTCAGAAATACCTTCATTTGGACAATTTAGATACTGGTTTGAAAAGGAAAGAAATATAAAACGGGAGATAACTAGCAGATACAGTAATAAAAAGTTCTTAAAACAGTACAGGGCTATAGTAGGAAATGCAGATGACGGCATAATACAGCCTGGTACATTTGAAATAGACTGTCAAATAGGCGATCTGTATTTAGTATCTAGGTATAATAGAAATTGGATTATAGGCCGTCCTGCAATCTATGCAGTGATAGATAAGTTCAGCAGGATGATTTGCGGTATTTACGTTGGGCTAGAGAATGGTTCATATATTGGTGCAATGATGGCACTAATGAATACGGCCATGGATAAAGTAAAGTTCTGTAAACAATATGGTATTGAAATAAAGGACGAAGATTGGCCAGTACACCATCTTCCTGAGACGTTGATTGCTGATAGAGGGGAACTGGAAGGAGTAAATATAAATAATTTAATAAATATGCTGAATGTAAAGGTTAAACTGGCTCCCCCATATCGAGCAGAACTTAAGGCATTAATTGAGAGGTTTTTTGGTTTAAACAATGATCGAATAAAACCTTTTGTGCCTTCAAGAATAGACTTAGATGGTAGAGAAAGAGGAGATAAAGATTATAGAGTAGATGCAAAACTAGATTTATATCAGTTTACTCAAATTATGATTAAGGCTGTTTTATACCACAACAATCATTATATATTAAATAATTACAAAAGAGATCAGCAGATGATAGAAGATGAAGTAAGGTGCATACCTCGAGAACTTTTCAATTGGGGTATTGCCAATAGAGGAGGGACTTTGAGAAGTGTACCTGAAGATGTTGTTAAATTAGCCCTTATGCCTTCAGATACAGCGACAATTACGGCGAAAGGTATAAGGTATAAAGATATGTATTATGCTTCGGCATCTATGCTGAAAAATGGAACGTTTGTAAATGCAAGAATTAAGACCAAAAAAGTAAAAATTAGTTATGATCCTCGAGACATGAACCAGATTTATGTACATGGGGATAATCCAAATGAATATGAAAAATGCTATCTTATAGACAGCAATAGTAGATATAGAGATAAGACAATAGAAGAAATAGAATATTTACTAAATATAGAAAAAATGCAGAAAGAAAAAATGAAGGATTTAGAATCACAGGCTAAAACACAACTAATTGCAGAAATTGAAAACATTGTTCAACAGGCAGAGGAAGATTTCAACAGAGAGATTGGCAGTAGGGACAGCAGTTATAAAAGGCTTAAAAACATAAGAGAGAATAGAAAAGCAGAGAAAATAATGAATAGATTAAAAGAAAGATTTGAATTAGATAATAATAAAGAAAATTACTATAACAATGATGAAGTTGAAGAAGTTAACATTGAAGAAAATGGTTCTCTTGATTTATTACTGAAAAAGCAGAAAGAAGGGCTTGAAAGTGTATATTAAGAATATAGAAATTCATAATGGCTGTACTGCTGAAGTTGCAAACTATAAAGAACAAGTAGTTGCAGATTATAGAGGAAATCCTTTTATAGAGGCACTTCCAAACTTGCTTAATGCTAATGAAATAGTAGAAAAGTTAGCATTTTATCCTCCTTATAATCCTAGCGAGAGGGGACTAGACAGCCACTATAGAATTCACATGTTAAATCGGCTGTTTCAGATTTTTCAGCCGTTACCAATGACTTTGGAGTTAGAGAATAAGATTTCGAGGGCTATAAGACAAGGGTATATTTTTCGCAACCCATTTAGCCCAAAATTTTCTCAAGAATTTTATGAAGATTATAGAAAAATGAACAAATTAAATGGATATAACAATAATACTTATAATACATCATCTTGCGGGTTTACTCTTATTGGGATATCAGGATTGGGGAAAACTACATCACTTAATTATATTTTGAATATGTACCCTCAAGTTATTGTTCATTCTGAATATTACGGCACTCCACTTTCTATGTATCAAGTCGTTTGGGTAAAACTAGAGTGTCCCTTTGACGGCTCGATAAAGGGATTAATGTATGAGTTTTTCTCAACAATAGATACGCTGCTTAAAACAAATTATTATGAAAAAATGATAAAAACAAGGGCAACGACAGATGTAATGCTTACAGTCATGAATCAAGTAGTAAGAAATTGTGCGTTGGGCTTATTAGTAATAGATGAAATTCAGCATTTGAGCACGGCAAAATCTGGAGGAAGTAGAAAGATGCTTAACTTTTTTGTGAATCTTGTAAATAAAGTAGGGGTTCCAGTAGTTCTAGTTGGAACTCCTAGAGCCGTAGGAGTCCTTCAAAGTGAATTTCGTCAAGCAAGAAGGGGTATTGGCATAGGAGGAGATATGATTTGCGATAGATTAAAAAAAGACAAGGTATGGTATTTATTAGTTAGGTCAGTCTGGCATTATCAGTGGACAAAGAAAGAAACACCACTTAATGAAGAATTGCTTAACATTTTATATGATGAAACTCAAGGTATTCCTGATTTGCTCACAAAACTTTATGCAGCAACACAGGCTTATGCAATATCTACTGGAAAGGAAGAAATAACTACAACGCTTATAAGAAAAGTGGCTAAAGAAAAATTTAAATTGGTTCAACCAATGATTCGAGCATTAAAAAGCGGTAATGCTAGGGAAATTGCTAAATATGAGGATATTTCTATTGTAAATTTGAATTTAGATGATTTACTAAACGCAACTAAACAGACTATAGATATAAATTATATGATAGAAAAAATACAGAAAAATAAGGAGCAAGATAAACAGAATGTTTCAGCAGTAGAAAAAGAAAAGAAAAGCAGATCGAAAGAAGTCAAGAATAAAAAAGAACTAATTAATCCACAAGATATTCGATATATAGTTGATAAAGGGAAAAATGATGGCAAAAGTGCCTATGAGGCTTTAAAGGAAAGTGGATATATAATTAGTTTTGATAAGGATGTTTTTAATGGGGTGGTAGTGTGAATTTTTTTCCTACTCCCTATCCAGATGAAATACTGTACAGCACTTTGGGAAGATACTGCATAAGAAGTGGAAATATAAAAGAGATACACAACTTTGAAGATTTATTTTCTACAAGAAATTGTATCGCATCAGTGGAGTTGCCTTCTAAAATAGATGCATTAATAGAAAATATGCCTGTAAATTCAATATATACAGCAGAATATTTTATTTATAACCATACTCTATTTCCTTTTTATGCAGCATTTATTGAACCACAAAGAGCAGAGAAGATTATTAAGTCTATGAGGAGTGGCAGAGGTGCAGATGCTTACATAAGGTTGGGATTGGTTTCAAATTCAATTGATTTAAATAAATACTTTAGATTTTGTCCTCAATGTTTTATGGAAGACATAGAAATATATGGTGAACCTTATTGGCATAGAATACATCAGATAACAGGGGTTTTTGTTTGTCCAAAGCATAAAGCCCCTATTTATAATAGTCAAGTACTAGTTAGAGGTGGCAGCAGACAGAGATTTATAACTCCTTCTATTGATAACTGTATAGTAGAAAAAGAAATATATTATCCAAATGAATATATAGAAAAAATGATATGGATGGCCGAAGATGCACAGAGACTTCTTAATAGTAGATTTGATTTTAAAGAGCAGGAGTGGTTTAAAAGACAGTTTAGAGCAAAACTCATTGAAAAAGGCTATGCAAGAATGAATAATTTTGTACACCAGAAAAAATTGGCACAGGATTTTATAGATTTTTATGGTGAGGATTATTTAAAACTTGTTCAGTCGCCAGTTCAAAACAAAAGTCAAAACTGGTTATCTTCTATGGTAAGGTATAATAATAGAATTACATTTACATTAAGATATCTATTGTTAGCACGATTTTTAGGGATACCATTAGATACTTTATTTAATGAGAGGATAGGATTTAAATGTGAATATGATGATATAGATTCTTATCAGCAATTGTGGGAGAAAAGGTTGGTAGAACTTTCTCAACTAGGCTTATCTATTAGAGAGATTGCTAATATTTTAGATTCAACGCCTAAAACAGTGAGGAGAGCAATTGATAAATTAGGAATAGAGACGTTTTGGAAGTATAATGGTGGTGGGAAGTATGTTAATAAAAAATATACAGATACAAATGAATTTAAAGTTAAAAGAGATCATTTAAGAGCAGAATGGATAAAATTACATAATAAATATCCAAATAAAAGCAGCAATCAAATTAGACAAAGTCATCAAGCATTGTATAGATGGCTTTCAAAATATGATCTTGAATGGTTAAGACAGCATTCTCGCAGAAAAGCCAATATTTCTAGTACTGTTGATTGGAACAAAAGAGATAAGGAACTTTTATCTAAGGTTAAAGAAGTTGTTAAAGAGTTGCAGCAAGGAAAGCCCCAAAGAATAACATGGAGTACTATAGGAAGTAGGTTAGGGGTAAATGGATGGCTTTTAAAGAGAAAAGATAAATTGCCATTAACTAGAGAATATATAGAATCTGTAAAAGAGGGTTTGCAGGAATTTCATATCAGAAAAATAAAATGGGCTATTGATAAATTGGAAAAAGAAGATAAAGAGATAACTTATTGGAATTTAGTAGAGGTAGCAGGAGTTAAACCAAGGTATTTAAAGTTTATATCAAAGGAAATAAAAGACATATTAATTGAAAAAGGATATAATTGCGATTTTCTATAACAGTAAGTTAAGGAAGAACTGTAAGGGTTCTTCCTTTTTCTTTTGTGTGCCGGGCATGCGTAACAACTAGGTGGTGAAAGTCCACTGTGGGGGTTGACCGTGCCAACCACTAGCTAAAGGCAAGGGTGTCCATCGTGAGGTGGAATCTGAAGGAAGCCGGAGGCAAAATCCTGGTCCGAGGTACACGAACCACATTCGAGGCTGTATAAATCGGGTGAGTTTGCAAAACAAAACAAAGCCCAAAACGGTCCGAAGGTTTATGCAGTAAATGTGGCGGATATATGGGAGGAAAGTGGTTACGCTTACCCCGGGAGGTCTCAAGGGTACGTCATTTAGAT
>NZ_FQXO01000003.1 GCF_900129995.1 Caloranaerobacter azorensis DSM 13643
GTGCCAGCAGCCGCGGTAATACGTAGGGGGCGAGCGTTGTCCGGAATCACTGGGCGTAAAGGGTGCGTAGGCGGCCCTGCAAGTCAGGTGTGAAAGGCATCGGCTCAACCGATGTGAGCACTTGAAACTGTAGGGCTTGAGTGCAGGAGAGGAGAGCGGAATTCCTAGTGTAGCGGTGAAATGCGTAGATATTAGGAGGAACACCAGTGGCGAAGGCGGCTCTCTGGACTGTAACTGACGCTGAGGCACGAAAGCGTGGGTAGCGAACAGGATTAGATACCCTGGTAGTCCACGCCGTAAACGATGAGTGCTAGGTGTTGGGGGGTTAGACCTTCAGTGCCGCAGTTAACACATTAAGCACTCCGCCTGGGGAGTACGGTCGCAAGACTGAAACTCAAAGGAATTGACGGGGACCCGCACAAGCAGCGGAGCATGTGGTTTAATTCGAAGCAACGCGAAGAACCTTACCAAGACTTGACATCCTCCGGACGGCTCTGGAGACAGGGCTTTCCCTTCGGGGACTGGAGAGACAGGTGGTGCATGGTTGTCGTCAGCTCGTGTCGTGAGATGTTGGGTTAAGTCCCGCAACGAGCGCAACCCTTGCCTTTAGTTGCCATCAGGTAAAGCTGGGCACTCTAGAGGGACTGCCGGCTAAAAGTCGGAGGAAGGTGGGGATGACGTCAAATCATCATGCCCCTTATGTCTTGGGCTACACACGTGCTACAATGGCCGGTACAGAGGGCAGCGAACCCGTAAGGGGGAGCGAATCCCAAAAAGCCGGTCCCAGTTCGGATTGTGGGCTGCAACTCGCCCACATGAAGCTGGAGTTGCTAGTAATCGCGAATCAGAATGTCGCGGTGAATGCGTTCCCGGGTCTTGTACACACCGCCCGTCACACCATGAGAGTCGGCAACACCCGAAGCCAGTGGGCTAACCGAAAGGAGGCAGCTGTCGAAGGTGGGGCCGATGATTGGGGTGAAGTCGTAACAAGGTAGCCGTATCGGAAGGTGCGGCTGGATCACCTCCTTTCTAAGGAGTTAATTTCCGCACTGTTCAGTTT
>NZ_FQXO01000045.1 GCF_900129995.1 Caloranaerobacter azorensis DSM 13643
GTAATATTTTATCAGCAAAAATTTTTCTGGTCATTTGGTAAATATATGGTAAGGAATAAAGAAGCTATAGAAAGATTTATAAACTTAATAGCTATAAGTTTTACTTTTGTTTCAGTATTACCCTTTATCAGTAATAGATTTTCTGATTACAAATTTGAAAGCCCACAAGTTATAAAACGAATGATTTCAGAAAGAGTAATAAAAGAATTAATTTTTGATAGTTTCGTATCTTCGCTCGAAAATAGAAAAATTTATTCTGTAGTTTCCAAATGCGTTAAAAACTTTATATACAATGACTTTGTGGCTTAATTAATCTTGTAAACTGGTGTTAGAGGTAATATCAGCATTTTTTTCATACCGTAACCTCCTTTTGAACTTTGGTAGTTCTTACTTATATAACTTATTTACCTGACAGGACTATAATTTCTCAAAAACTTTTTTGTCATTGATGTCTATTAACTTCTAGTGGGTTAAAACTTGTAACATATTGAACATTCTGATTGTTGTATTTAATATTCTTCATACTTTCATAAGGATAGTTACCAGAATATAAGCTTTGGTTTATACTAGTTATCTTCCAACTATTATTTTCCTTTACAAATAAATATCTTTTAGTTATACATAACTTATCTACCAGTGTTCCAGTACGTACATTGGTTGAAGTAATATTCGACTTAGTAAACACATATTTAAAATCATGCTTTGAATCATTGTATACTTTAGAGATTTCTACTATGATGCTATTATCAACACCACTATTTTTTCTTATTGAAGCCAATTGTTCTTTTGTTGCGGATTTAATGTTGATAGGATCAGGTATATATTTTCTTTCATAATGTGCACTTTCATCAAACCCACTTGTAAAACAGCTTTGCAAATCACTAATATAATTATTATAAGTTATATAATAATTTGAAAACTGATGGTCTAGTATCTCAACCTTCTTCACTGTTTCCACTATATTCTTATCTGGAGTAGACTTAAAAAACAAATTACTAATAATGAAGATGGCAAATGCAATAATAATAAGAGTAACGATTAACTTTTTTTTCATTATTAACCTCCTTTTAAGTATATTTACAAAGTATTAGTAACTTTCCTATTTTCATTGTACAACTATTTCATAAATCTGTCAATTGTTTAAAAATAATAATTTTTATGCAAATTGTGTAAAATAATAATGCTATTCTTCACAACAATTCTCTGCTCTTGTATTCCTAACCTTTAAAGACGCCACAATAAATATAATAACTGGCAAAACAATCTGAAATAACCTCGCAACATAAATCCATACATTAAAAATCCAATCAAAAAATTCAATCGAACTATTAAACATTAAACATGATAAATTTACTAACATGAATAGGATAGGTGTTACAATAAATCTGTAATCATTACAATTAAATATTTTAGAAGTTCCTATGCATGTAGCTAACATACACACATTAAGTTTTATAAAACCTCCCAATAAATATATAAATGCAACTAATATTTCAACACTCTTTAAAAAATCTCCAATATTAACTCTTGTAACCGTTATATATGTAGGAAAATACATTCTCGAAACCATAGTAACTCCCGAAACTAAAATGTTTGTCGTTGAAATAGCAAATACTATTACTCCTCCTATTATCAATCCTAAAAAGTAGACTTTTCTATAAGAACTTTTCCTTTTTAATTTTGGTAAAATCATTGTAAAAACCATTGTTTGAGAAAATGGATGTGTTAAAGAGTCTAATGCCCCCTGCAAGACTGGTTTTGGCCCATCATAAAGAATTGGAAGTATATTTTTTATATCCATATCGCCAAGCAATAAAAATATTATAAATACCATCAGAACAATTAAAATAGGCAGAAAGAACTCTCCCCACCTCGCCATAACCTCAATGCCTTCCTTTAAAATCCAAATACTTAAAAATGAAATAAATACCATCGGTACAATCATTGGCGTTTCAGGTGCCGCCACTATGACATAAAATTCTCCAAACTCCCTTAACAATAATGAACCAAAAATAAATGAAAATAAAACATATAATATTATCATGAATTTGCCTATAACTTTCCCAAAGCAGATTTCTAAAATGTCGAATAAATTTTTCCCATAAAATTTTTGATGCAGCCTAATAAACGTCCATAATAATGGAACTGCAATAATTATTGCTAAAATATCGGCTAGCCATAAATCTTTTTTTGCCTGAAGTCCAGAAACTAAAATTGTATATGTACCTATAATAAACATAGCTACTAGAGATACTCCCTGTTTATCAGAAATAACTTCTTTATCCAAAATCACTACCTCCAATTCATTTTTTCAATAAAACAACTATTTTTTTAATAAACACAGCAGGACTAGGTATTTCAATTCCAATACTTAAAAGTATACTTATCAGAAAAGATATAATAAAAAATATCGAATATAATATTAGCCTTTTTTTCTGTTTCTTCTTAATCATTGGAAATATCTCAATAAACCCCGCTAATGAATAAATTAATATTACAATTAAAACTGCCATACATCATTCTCCTATTTTTATCGGTTTTGATGATAATGCGCTCCATTTTATTCTTACATTTACATTCACCTTAATATCTAATTCAGTAAAAACATCTTCCCAATCTCCCTTTATACTCTTCCATACGTTTGGCATTGTTCTGCAAATAGCACCACTAAATCCAAATATATCGCTCTTATATTCTCTTTGAACTTTTTTAACGACTTTTTCAATTTGTTTTTCTATTAGAGCTTCAGCATCTTTTTTAACATTTTTACGTCCTTTACCTCTTAATAAATCTTTAGCAGCATCTATTTCCGCTATACCCACATCAGTTATTACATCTATATTCATAATTAATTTACCACCTATTAATTCCGGTTTTAATTTAGTTTCATTTCTAAATATTTCTAATGTTATATCTGTATTAAAATCTTCAACATTTTTTACAGGTATAACTCCTCCTTTTATCTCATCTCTAATAAATAACAAGGCTCTAGTCTCTATCCCATCTAGCCAACCTACCATTTTCCCCTTTTTAAAAACAGCAACTCCACATATTTTGGGGATTTTCTCTTTTCCTTTATCTACTAACTCAACTGTCGGAAGAAATGGTGAACTTCCTTCTTCCGAAAGAGTCTTTACAAAATCCCAAAATTGAACCCCTTTATATTTAGAAATACTCGCTTCAGTCTTTAACATATCATGTAAATGAAAAGAAACAGTATCATGAATTTTCGCTGTACCTTCTTCTAAAATCTCTCTAGCAGTTTTACCTTTTGATATTAATAACCATACATCAGTCCTTAATTCAGCATCTCTCATAAAAAGATCTAAAGTAGGGACTATCCCCTCTTTAGCTACATCTTGACTCAAAAGCACAACCCTCAAATGACTCCAATACAACTTGACTCCCGTTTCAGCAATAAAATTCCTTATCGCATCGAATAAAGTGTTCCCTTCCATAGTATAAATCTCCGGCCTCATATTGAGTCCATCACTAGCCTCGGGCAGCATTATCTCAACAGTCATTATATATTTACCATTCTCCTTATTTTTATCTAAAGCCATTCCGCCTACTATTGCAACCTCATTAATTTCCTTATAATTCCAACATGAAGTAAAATTTAACGCATTTATAAATAATAATATTATTAAAACAATTTTCTTTGTAGATTTCATAAAATCTACCTTCTTCCCCTGCGATTAGCATCTGCCTTCCTCACAGAATTCCTATCCGCTATTAATTTAGGCCTGTAGTACATATACCACCATGGAGCTCTAATTGCAGTATCCTTTACATCTTGTTTATTTATAGGACTTACATTAAGCATATATGGTACTCCAAACGATCTTAACGACATCAAATGTATAAATATACCGATTATCCCAAATATATATCCATACAACCCCAAAAAAGAAGATAGAGCTAACAGAATAAACCTAATCAATATTAAAGTCTCTATCATTTGAGGAGTTAAAAAACTCGATATTCCCGTCAGAGCCGTAACTATAACCATAGGTGCACTTATAAGTCTTGCTGCTACTGCTGCCTGCCCTAATACCAATGCTCCTACAATACTTACAGCTTGCCCTATCGCAGCAGGCAATCTTACACCAGCCTCCCTTATTATTTCAAAAGTAAATAACATAATCATAGCCTCAATAACTGTAGGTAATGGAACGCCTTCTCTAGCTGCAGAAATACTTAATAAAAGCGGTGTTGGTATCATCTCTTGATGATATGTCGTCAAAGCGACATATATTGCTGGAACGCTAGTAGACAAGAAAAAACCTATTATCCTTATCGATCTGTTTATAGTGGCAAATATATAATTGTTATAATAATCTTCACTCGCTTGAAAATACTCTATAAATAAATATGGTAAAGTTGAAACAAAAGGAGTTCCATCACATAATATAGCAATTCTTCCTTCAAGCAATTTAGCTGCAACTACATCTGGCCTTTCCGTATAACCTATCGTATTAAATGGTGAAAATGGCGAATCTCTAATAAGTTCCTCGATATATCCAGTTTCTAATACTCCATCAATTTCAATTTTTTCAAGCCTAGCAAACACTTCTTTTACTATCTTTTCATTTGCCAAATCTTCAATGTAGCATACGCAGACTCTTGTCTTTGTCCTCAATCCTATTTCCTTAAACTGAAACTTCAATTTATTGCTCCTTACTCTCCTTCTAATTAAAGAAAGATTTATCTTTATCGATTCAGTGAATCCCTCCCTCGGTCCTCTGACAACACTTTCCGATAAAGGTTCAGAAACAGATCTTACTTCCCATCCTTTAGTATCTATAACTAAAACTTCTTCTAAATCATTAACCAATAAAATAGTAGCTCCATATAAAATCGAGCCTATAAGTTCATCAATGTCTTTGACTCTTTTTACCTCTCCAGATATAATTACCTTGTTCATTAGATAATCTAATAATCCAAACTCAAAAATACTTTCATCTACTTTACATTCAATGATAGGCTTAATAATATTTTCATTTATTATTTCTTTATTAACCATTTCATCGGCAAAAATTATACAGAATTTAATCTCATTTTCTCCTTTAGATTCAAATTCCCTGAATATGATAGATTCATCGTCTTCAAATACCTTCTTAAATAAAGCGATATTCTTTGAAAGTGATTTTTCAAGTTTTAATTCTTCTTTTTTAACATTCTCACGAAATAGTAGTCTCCTAAACTTATCAAACAATTTAATCACCCATACTCTCTTTTTATGAATATTATTAGCAATTCTAAAATCTAAAATACTTTTTCTTTAAATACAAATTAACTAATTTCACGTAATATACCCTATTAGACATATAATATTATGAGTAAATGTAGGGGAGATTGAAATGACTACAATAAATAAAGATGTACTTAATATCCTTTCGACAGGAGTATTTAAAAAAATACTAGATTGTGATGTCATTGAAATTGCGCAGCTCAATGCAGCAATAGCCCTGCTCATTAAAGCTAATATCGATTTCGATGTATCTTTTACTTCAGGTACGAGACGTTCTTCTCCTACTGCTACTTTAACAATTTATATTAATCCAACCGCTCGTATAAGATTTTCTTTTGTATTCGATTCTAATATTATTAATGTATTTTAAAAGGCTTAAATATTAAACCTCAGACTGTTGACAAACTTATATTTTTCAATATTTATGAAAATGAAAGCGAATGCTTGAAAGAATTTAGTAAAAAAACTAGGCGAAAATTTTTGAGAAAATCCGTAGGTTTGACAGGATGTCAAACCAGCATCCTACAAGACAGGATGTCTTGATTAGGTGCGTTAGGATTTTCTAAAAATTTGAGCCTTAAGTTTTTTCTAAATTCGTCCGCATGAGCGTCATTTTCATAAAATATTTTACTTTGTCAACAAGCTCGGGCTTAAATATTAAGCCTTTATTTTAGTGATTTTTTGAATAATATGTTTACTTTAACAAATAATAAAATTAAATTTTGACTGGTAAAGCGAGGTGTCTATAAGTGGACTTAAAAATTGAAAAAAATTTAGAAGTAAAATATAAAAAATTAGATGAAATAATTGAAAAATATAAAAAACAAAAGGGAATGCTAATACGTATTTTACAAGAATCACAAGATGTTTTCGGATATCTTCCTATGGAAGTCCAAACATATATATCAGATAAACTAAACATTCCTATCTCGACTATCAATGGTATCGTTAGTTTTTATTCTTTATTCTCTCAAAAACCACAAGGTAAATATACTATTGGCGTCTGTCTAGGAACCGCCTGCTACGTAAAAGGAGCACAAGAAGTATTAGAAGCTATAAAAAAAGAATTGCAAATAGACGTAGGAGAAACGACTATGGACGGACTTTTTACATTAAAAGCAACTAGATGCATAGGTGCCTGTGGGCTAGCTCCAGTTATAACTATAAATGATGAAGTTTACGGCAGACTTACCCCATCAGATATACCCGCAATACTCTATAAATACATAAAAACTCATAAAGAAACCATATTATCAAAATAGGAGTTGATAAGCATGCAGCTACGTCCATTAAAAACAGTTCAAGATATAAAAATGCTAAAAGAAGAAACTTTAAAAGATATAAGCTTACGTCTTAAAGAATATAAAATAGAAAATGAAATAAAAAAATACCATATTTTAGTCTGTGCAGGAACTGGATGCACCTCTTCTAAAAGCAATATTGTAAGACAGAAACTAGAAAAAGAGATTGAAAAACGAAATCTACAAGATAGAGTCAAGGTTTTTAAAACTGGATGTTTTGGTTTTTGCAAATTGGGGCCTATTATCGCAGTCCACCCCGACAGAACTTTCTACATTAAAGTAGATCAAAATGATGTTGACGACATTTTAGATAAGCATATTATGAATGGGCAAGTTGTAGAAAAATTACTATACAAGTCGCCATCTAATAATAAAATTCAAGAAACTATCGATGAAATAGATTTTTTCAATCACCAAATGCGAATAGCATTAAGAAATTGCGGAGTAATAAATCCCGAAGATATAAGAGAATACATAGCTTTAGATGGATATTTAGCTCTAGCCAATATATTAGAAAATAATATTAATCCTGAAGAAATAATAAAAACACTAAAAGAATCTGGTTTAAGAGGTAGAGGCGGCGGTGGATTTTTGACAGGACTTAAGTGGGAATATGCAAGAAATTATGAAGGTAATAAAAAGTATGTATTGTGTAATGCAGATGAAGGCGATCCCGGTGCATTTATGGATCGTTCTATCCTAGAAGGCGATCCTCATAGTGTAATTGAAGCGATGATAATAGCAGGATACACTATTGGTGCTTCTCAAGGATATATTTATGTACGGGCTGAATATCCAATCGCCGTTGAAAGACTTGAAATTGCAATCAAACAGGCTAGAGAATTGGGGATTTTAGGAAAAAATATTTTAGGCTCATCATTTAGTTTTGATCTTGATATTAGATTAGGTGCTGGTGCATTTGTCTGTGGAGAAGAAACTGCCCTTATACAGTCTGTAATGGGCTTAAGAGGTGAACCTAGGCCAAGGCCTCCTTTCCCTGCTGAAGTAGGTTTATGGGAAATGCCAACATTGAATAACAACGTAGAAACTTATGCTAATATTCCAATTATATTGAGAAAAGGTGCGAAATGGTATTCGAGTATTGGAACCGAAGATAGTAAGGGTACTAAAGTTTTTGCACTTGCAGGACAAATAAATAATACAGGATTAATCGAAGTCCCAATGGGAACTACATTAAGAACCATTATATATGAAATAGGCAGAGGAATTCATGACAATAAGAAATTTAAGGCCGTTCAAACTGGCGGTCCTTCTGGTGGATGTATCCCAGAATCTCTATTAGATACAAAAATAGATTTCAAATCTTTAACAGATATCGGTTCTATGATGGGTTCTGGCGGCATGATTATTATGGATGAAACAGACTGTATGGTTGATATAGCAAGATTTTATCTTCAATTCGCCCAAGATGAATCATGTGGAAAATGTGTACCATGCAGAATAGGTACTAAACGATTATTAGAAATTTTAAATAAAATAACTTCTGGCAAAGGAGAAATGGAAGATTTAGAGATTCTCGAAAACTTATGCTATGACATAAAAAACTCTTCACTATGCGGATTAGGGCAGACAGCTCCAAATCCAATATTAAGTACATTAAAATACTTTAGAGATGAATATATAGCACACATCAAAGATAAGACTTGCCCAGCAGGCGTATGCAATGATTTGCTCAAAGTCGTAATATCCGAAGAAAAATGCATAGCATGTGGCATTTGTGCAAGAGTTTGTCCTGTTAATGCAATAACGGGTGAGCATAAAAAACCTCCATTTTATATAAATCAGGATATTTGTATAAAATGCGGTGCATGTATTCCAAAATGTCCTGTCAATGCAATTTACAAACGATAAAGGTAGGTGAAAATAATGGAAAACATTAGAGAAAAAGAAGATGCTAAACTTTCCGAAAAAACTGTAACCATAAATATAGATGGAATAGATTATCAAGTTCCTGACGGTATCACTGTTTTAGAAGCTGCGAGACTTGTTAATATAGAAATTCCAAGTTTATGCTATCTAAAAGATATAAATGAAATAGGAGTATGTAGGGTTTGTGTAGTAGAAATTGAAGGCTCAAGAACTTTGCAAGCATCATGTGTATATCCAGTAAGAGAAGGACTTAAAATAAGGACTAATACAGAAAGAGTCCGTAGAGCCAGAAAAACTGCTGTAACTCTACTTTTATCAAATCATCATAGAGAATGTCTAACTTGTGTTAGAAACTTAAACTGCGAACTTCAGAATTTAGCCGACAATTTAGGAATTAGAGATATACCATATACGGGCGAAATGAAAGATTATGGCTTTTTTGATAATAACCCTGCAATACAGAGAGATTACAATAAATGTATTAACTGTAGAAGATGTATGGCGATATGTAATAAGATACAGGAATGTTATGTGTATTCTCCAATCAACCGCGGATTAGATACAATCATCGCCCCGGCATTTCAAAAAGATATGTCCGATGTAACATGTATAATGTGCGGGCAATGTGTACTCGCATGTCCTACCGCTTCATTAACAGAAAAAGAATCTATAAATGAAGTATGGGCAGTAATATCTGATCCAAATAAACATGTTATTGCACAAACTGCCCCTTCAATACAGGTTACAATAGGAGAAATTTTTGGTATGCCTATTGGTTCTTTTGTAGCCGGCAAATTGGTTGCCGCACTTAAAAGATTAGGCTTTGATAAGGTTTTTGCAACCGATGTAACAGCCGATTTGACTATAATGGAAGAAGCTAGTGAATTGGTAGAAAGATTATTAAAACACCCTGATCATTTACCATTATTATCGTCTTGCTGCCCAGCATGGGTAAAATACGCTGAACATTTTTATCCTGAATTTTTACCGCATCTTTCAACTACCAAGTCGCCTCATGAAATGTGCGGTGCTTTAACTAAAACATGGTATGCTAAAAAATATGGTATAGATCCTAAAAATATCGTGAATGTAGCGATAATGCCTTGCACAGCTAAAAAATATGAAGCGATGCGTCCTGAAATGCAATCGGATGGATTTAGAAATGTCGATTATGTCCTAACAACAAGAGAATTAGGCAGAATGATTAGGCAAGTAGGAATCGATTTTGTCAATTTACCAGATGAAGAATATGATGAACCTTTTGATCAATATAGTGGTGCGGGTATGATTTTTGGTGCTACTGGTGGAGTTTTAGAAGCTGCCGTAAGAACTGCTCATAAATTAATAACAGGAAAAGAAATGCCTGTTCCTGACTTTAAAGAAGCTAGAGGGCAAAGCGGACTTAAATACGGAAAAGTTACACTCGGTGATAAAACAATAACTATTGCCATTGCACATGGTACCGGAAATGCTAAAAGAGCTTTAGAAATGTATAAAAGTGGAGAAATGAAATTTGACTATATGGAAGTTATGGCATGCCCCGGAGGATGTGTCGGAGGTGGAGGGCAGCCTATATTGGGCAGTAGAGATCATAAATATATTTCTTTAAGCTATCGACATAACAGAAGCGATACATTATATAACGTTGAAAAGGGTAAAAAAATTAGACGCTCCCATGAAAATCCTAGAGTTAAACAGATATATAAAGAATTTTTAGGGCATCCTCTATCAGAAGTATCAAAAAAATATCTTCATACAAGTTATGTGGAAAGAGGAAAATATCCTTATTTAAAAGCGTAGCAAAAAATTGCTACGCTCTTTATGTATTATGTAACTTCAATTCGTAATTTAGATTTTTAGCATAAATATTGCAACAAGAGTATGCATCTTGTAGAAATTTTTATAGTGAAATATGTATATCAGATATAAATATTGCATATTACAAATTGAACGTTATGTAATATTCCCTGATTTTTACTACCAATATATTACAAAACTATATTCTATTTTTTATTTAAAACTATAATGGTTTATGATAATATGTTAACTTCATATATCTAATATCGTATGATGAATCTGCTAAATCCTTATAATATGCAAATTTACCTGTTCCATTAGCCCCATGATATCCTACCATACTGCTATTATACATTATTACCGAGTGATCAAAAATACCATGCGGAGTATAATCCGTACTCCTCCAGTCAAACTGGATTAAATCTCCTGGTTTAAGATAATCTTTACTAGGTTTAGTAACTCCATTAGGTCCATCAACTTTTGGTTCCAACAAATATTCCCAAAGTTTTTCAACGCTTTCCCATTTTATACTGCCACCACCACTTCCTGCATACCATTCTGATGTCATTCTTTTTTTTCTTTGAGCATAATCATTTATCCCTCCAAATCCATACCAAATCACTTGCGAAGCAAAATTAGTGCAGTCATTAGGAGCAGCATAAAACATAGTATTACGATTTTCAGTATAGTCAGCCAAATATTGTACCGCTCTATTATTATCATAGGGATACTTATCATAGGGAATATGAAATATCACAATCTCATCTGTTTCTAATTGTTTTATATTATTACCCATAAATTTATCTAATCTTTTTTTATAATCTCTTCTAAGATCTTCAACATCCTTTAGTTTTTTATTAGACTTATGCCCTAGTAAATCGGTATATAAATCATTTTGTATTATCCACTTACCTTCTTTTTTTATCATAATAATTTCATGTTGCCCCCAACCTAAAAATACAGGATATATATGTCCTCTTACACCATCATCTTCAACATTAATATAAACCTCTGCCTTATTTCCATTTATATCTATCTTATTAAAATAAATATTTAACGGATACTTTTCAAAACTATATTCCTTTCGATAATTCATTGCATCAATTTTATACTTTAAAAATTCTACCTCATATTGATTCCCTTCTACAGTCATATCTAATAAATGTGATATGTCTTTATATTCACCTTCAACATAAGAACTATATTTCAAATCAAAATATTGTTTTATAACTTGTTTAATATTTTCTTCTTCAATATTCTCTTTTGCATAACCAAGACTTCCAAAACTTATTATCAAAATTAAAATTAATAATAATTTTCTCTTCATGATTTAAACTTTCCCTCCTTAATACTCATATATATCAGAAGTTTATGATATTCTTATATAGCCTATACTATATCCATATATCAAACAGCTTATTAACTCTATTAAATTTGCTTACCAGTATCAATTTAAATTCAGTAAGTTCTTTATTTGGTGGTCTTGGATACAACATACTTCTCACCTCTCTTTCCTTTTTAATAAATATAATAATTATTCCAGTTTATTTAATCAATTATCTGTTTAATTATAAATTAACTCTTTTTCTATTGTTTGTCAATTATGTTTTTGTAGTAATTTTATACTATTATTTACCATAAAATTCTTTAAAACCTAAATACAATAGACTTTTGACATGCCTTAAAAATCGCCTTATTCAAAAAGCGTGGCGAATTTTTATGCCACGCGCTTTTTAGATAATTATTATCATAGGAAATACGAGATATTACAATCTCATCTGTTTCTAATTGTTTTATATTCTTACTCATTAAATTTATCTAATCTTTTTTTATAATCTCTTCTAAGATCTTCAACATCCTTTAGTTTTTTATCAGACTTATGTCCTAGTAAATCGGTATATAAATCATTTTGTATTATCCATTTACCTTCTTTTTTTATCATAATAATTTCATGTTGTCCCCAACCTAAAAATGCAGGATATATATGTCCTCTTACACCATCATCTTCAACATTAATATAAACCTCTGCCTTATTTTTATTTATATCTATCTTATTAAAATAAATATTTAACGGATACTTTTCAAAACTATAATCGTTTTGATAATTCATTGCATCAATTTCATACTTTAAAAATTCTACCTCATATTGATTCCCTTCTATAGTCATATCTAATAAATGTGATATGTCTTTATATTCACCTTCAACATAAGAACTATATTTCAAATCAAAATATTGTTTTATAACTTGCTTAATATTCCTTTCTTCAATATTTTCTTTTTCACATCCAAAAATTCCAAAACTTATTATCAAAATTAAAATCAATAATAATTTTCTCTTCACGATTTAAACTTTTCCTCCTTAATACTCATATATATCAAAATTATAGTGTTATACCTTTATATTCCATAATTTATGCACTGACTCCAAATTCAACTAATTTCCAATCTCTATCTATTTTTTTAAATATCATTTCGTGAAATAATATACTCTTAAAAGGTCTCTCCTCAATAGAAACATATACACTTATAGTATTATCATCATTTATATTATATGAATTAACTTTGATTTCTACTATTTCTACTCTCTTCTTCTTATTAATATTCATAGTGCACATTATGTAATCTAAAGCCGTATCTGTTGAGTTTTTTATCAAAATATCTTTGCGCCATTATAAGTACATAAACTCATAGTAATTGCCTTCTGCTTAATATATTCTTCTGTCATATAGTTCAATTGCTTATTTTTATCAAAATAAGCATAACTCGTAATTAAACACAAAACCGTTATCACTATTAACAAAGAAAATATTTTATTTCTTATAATTTTTAATCACCTCTTTCAAAACACAGTGTTATCAAAAAATTAGAGCAAATCCGATGCATTAACTCTACCAAACATATCTCTATAGCATCATCGCATACTCTCCGCCGTGCTTTTCTCTCTATTCAACAATATTTTTCTGTATTTGCTACCAAATATTCTTTACAATATTTAAGATCTTACATTATCACACTTTTCAGATAATCTGATTGTAACAAAAATAAAAGCAATTACAGTCCAAAACGTAATTATTATTTTAGGCATATATAATATGTTTTCAACTAATCCATGACACAACACAGAAGATAATCCAGCTAAAAGTCCTGCTGTAATAACTTTCAAATATTTATCCTGTTGCTTTGTTAAATTTTTTATTGAATATTTGTAAGTTACAAATAACATTGTTAATAAGATAATTAATCCTATAATCCCCATTTCCGCAGTTATTTCTAAAAATGTATTATGAGCATGATATGTCGGCATAGTTCTTATATATGTCTCAAATGTCTGTTTGAATGGGAGATGCCCAAAACCTACTCCTACTACCCAATTATCCCGAATAACATCTAAAGTTATTTTCCATAACCTAATCCTATATGAATTCGAAGTATCATTTAAATTAACTATACTCATTATTCTATTCAAGACTGAATTTGGAATAATAAAAACAGATATTATGCCTATTGGAATTAAAGACAACAATAGTCTCTTTTCAACTAATAAAATAAATATAAATATACCAAAAACGAAACCTACCCATCCACCTCTTGAAAATGTTAAAATTAAAGCAATAGTTAATATTAAAGATGTCAAAAGAAAAATTATCTTTTTCAAAATCTTTTTAGAAGTCCAAAATAATGATATTGATATTGGAATAGACATAATAAGATATTCAGCAAAAATATTAGGATTCCCAAAAACAGAAAAAATTCTAGTGGTAATATCAGGATTACTAGCTTTATCTACCCATTTAGCCTCAATGTTTATACCTATTTTATATTGATACAATCCATATAGTGCAACAAGAGTCGCTACAAACGTAAACGTTGTAAGCAATACATTCAATTCGTTTTTATTCTTTACGCTATTTACAATAATAAAAAGAAAACCTAAAGCTGATAAATGTATTGCTAAATCTCTAAAACTTCCAGTAGGATTAGTTGATGTAATTGTAGATATGATTATTGCAAGCACAAAAATAATTATTGGTATACCCATAAAACTTCCTCTGATAGAATAATCCTCTCTATACAATTGGTTAAAAAGAAATACTCCAACTAAAAATATAATAAATATTAATGATAATTCATCAGGAATAAATGGTAATCCGATTATTGATATGGCTATCCCAATATTAATGTTGTATATTGATAATATTCCAACCAAAATTCCTCCAAATATTAAAATAAATAACTTCAATGGGATATTAAATAATAAAACACAAGTTATTATCGCAAGACACAAAGGAATAATAGTCTGCATCTTTTTCGATGTTTTTACCATAATTATTCTCCTCCATCATCTATCATAAATAGATTCCTGATTATATTAACAAAAAAACTGTTTCGTATAATATTTGCAAAATATTTCCTTGTCTTAAACATAAATATACCAATTATCAATAAAATTAATAAAAGTAGATTGGAAATAATAACTCCACCTCTAATAATGTTTATTGTTATGGTAACTAAACTAAAAGTTATTATAAATATTGAAACTGAATAAAAACCTTCTTGTTCATTTTGAAATAAACTCGAAACTGCTTTATATAAAAAACTATTATCTTTGTACTTCTTAACAACTTTCCTAGAACAATAAAAAATACACATTAATTTATCTATAAGGTATATATATACTTTATAAAACAAGCTCGATTGAAAAAGGCTCTTTTCATTAGTAAAAAAATGAATAACTACAGAACCATTAGATAAGAATTTGAAATAGTTTCCAATTCTATGATTTATAGCTTTTAAGCAACTATTATCATAAAAAATACATATATTATCCCATATTCTATTTAACATGTTTAAAACAAAGCTATTAGACATAGCCCCCTCCTAATCCTCTATTCTAGTAAATCTATCCCCAATACTGTTCCAAACACAGCTATTTTCCTATTCTTTAATTTAAACCTAGAACCTATTCTAGTATGCTCTCCTCCAATTATAATAACGTTAGAAGTATTTATGGCATTAGCTTCAACGCTTAAAATAACATCATATTTCCCTGGAATATCTGCCAATACTATTTTACCATCACTCGTTGCAACTGCTTCTTTACTATTTATAACCTCTTTACTAATAATCTTGCCAAATGCTCGACCTTTATCATAATGATACAAAATATCTCCCTCTTTAATCCCATCTACAGTAGGCTGTCTAACTTTACTGATTTCAACCTTTACTATAGCTTTTTGACTTTCTTTGATTACTTGAGGAGTTACTCTCGTAAATCTATTAATACCTCCAACTATTAATACAACTAATATAATAATAACAGAAATATCAATTATATTTATCGTACCAAAAATTTTACCCTTATTATCTATTAGCTTCATTTTTTTACTTCCTCCCTTTATCGATATCCCCTTATACATTTATTTCTAACAATTAAATAGTATCATTTTTTATTATCGATATGTATCCTATATTATCACCATCACAATTTTTCATAACAAGATTAGATTTGTTGTTAAGAATAGACAACTTACTCTTTTTGTCCGAATAATAAAACATAATAGGTGCTTTAGCTTTTTCAAACTTATTAATAAATTCTTTGTTAAACTTTCCTAAAACATAATAAATATTATTTTTCCTTCTTACCAACAGATAATACCTGCCATCATACTCATAATAATAATATTTTTTTATCGGACAATCTGCAAATCGCCAGTTTAAATATTTATCATCAATTTCTACAATACTTTCTGAATTTTTAAGAACCTTTTTACTAAAAATCGGATGGAGATGGTATTTGTATTTCAATTTCCATCCTAATTTTATATATCCTGGAAATGAATTTTGGTTAGGATAATTATAGATAATACTATCGCCTATTTCACTTAATACCAGCTTTGTCATATTACTGAATATCCCTTTTCCCCTATACTCTTGTAAAACCGATGTATCTGCAGGCTGATACGATTCCATTTTATCTTTGATATCATTTCTCCAGAAACTTCTTACAGCTATTGGCTTGTCCTTATCATAAACTATTACAATAAAAGAATCCCCATAAATATTGTCAATATACTTCCATATGAACCAATCCATTCCATAATTTTTATTAAAAACATTATTAAATACATCAATAAAGTGTTTTGATTCTTCTTCTGAAATCTCCGAGCTCTTTTTTAAAACATATCTAAACCCATTAATAATTTTTTCCAAGACTTGCCACCCCTTTTTGTCCTTGATTTATAATCTTATGTACAATTTTACTATATTTCTTTTTTAATGAATACGATTTTATAAGGCTTATCAAAAGATTATATCGTGAACTTAATTGTCTAAATTGTTCAGGTTTAAAACCTTCATTCTCAAGTTCTTTACAAATCGCTTTAAGCTTTTTCACATCTGTTTTAATAAAAACTTCTGCTCCGTAACATTTTCCATTTAATAAACGCTCCATACGATTCAACAAAAGAAATACGTCAAAATCCATCACACTTTGTGATTTAAATTGATTAAGTAATTCTTTCTTTTGTTTAAATAACTCTACATCCAAAATATTTATAATATTTATTATGTTAGGTATTATCGGACAATTAACCTCATATAAATATATATTTGAAAAATCAGTATTATATTGTTCTAATGCATATAATAAAGATTTTGTCGTCTCTACATGATCGGTATGACCATCTATAATAAATGGAACATAGATTACATCAGGATTTATTCTATATAATATTTCATATATTTTATTTACAAGATTTTGATTTGAACTGACATTACCGTCCTGTTCATCTAAAAAAATTATTTCTTTTAATCCAATAAACTCTTTTACTTTCTCTGCTTCTTCTTTTCTTGCTGCAATAATTGTATCTCTAGAAAAATCAGTGCTACAAGCACTTCCATCAGTTATATAAACACACGTTATTTCATCTCCACTTCTTGCATGCTTTAATAAAGCAGCACCAGCTCCTATGCTCTCATCATCAACATGTGGTGCTAATATAACCACTCTTTGAGTAGACTGGTTAAGTACCTCTTTGACTTCATATCTTCCTTTTTTACTCAACTTATAGTAAAAATACAAAAATATACTATTTGCAATTTTCATCGGGTAATTCAATAATTGTTTTATTATTCCCTTCATAATAATTCATCCCCCAGCCCCATATCATAATTATAAAACTTAAATAAAAGTTACCCCCAATGCCAATACATATACTTTATTTCATATTCGACTTAAAATTTCAAAATCCTTCATTATTTCAAATATTTTCATATTTTAAAAGCATGGCATACTTTCCGCCACGCTTTTCTCTTTATTCAGCAATATTTTTCTGTATTTGCTGCCAAATATCCAAATAAAATTCTTGATTTCCTGGATTATAATAATCAGGTATATTACCTAATCTCCATAAAGATATTCCACCTATTTTAAATTCTTTAGCCAAGTTTATTTTCTCTATAACACTTCTACTGTCCTCATACCAGATTATATTATCTGTTCCTTCCAAATCATTATAGTACCTTATATATGGATTTTTTGAATTGTCATCAAAATTAATTATTTCGTCTATTGTACGCCCTTTATTTAATTCTTCTTTTATCCTGCTATAAATCATTTCATAAGTAGGCCTATCGGGATAAATTACATTATCATCTTTATTTATCTCACTGCTATAGAGTTTTCCTTCTTTTACTTTCCATTGAGCACTCCCAAAATTAATTTGAAGTAAAATTTTATCTTTCTGGGCTACACCATTTTCCTCATCTGTAATATCTAATAAGGCTTGTCTTACTTTTGATATTGGTGTTAACGGAGTATATACAATTTCATCAACTAAATATGTCGATTCTAAATCTTTGTCATCATAGTCATGAGCCATTAGAATAACCTTATCTGCAATATGGCCGATTTCTCTATAATCATATGCATTATTCCATGTTTTTGGTGGTACTGTAACATATAATTTCTTATTTTTCTTAACCAATTCTTCTTTTAAATTTTTCAAAAACATTATAAACTTTTGACTATCTTTTTCCCCTAACCCTTCGAAATCAATTACGACACCATCAAATGTAATATTTTCTCCATACACTTCTTTACCAGTTATACTATCAATAATTTGCTTAATAGCCGAATCTTTATGCTCTAATATAGAACCTATATTTTTATCTGCATATACATTTAATTGTGTTGATATATTATACTGTTTTGCGAAATTTAATGGCTCGTTAAATCCATATGGTACATAAAAATCATTTTCATTTGAAGTAGTCATATTGAGAAAAACTTTATTGTTTTGTTCGTCATATTCCATTCTACTCCATCCAAACGATATTGAATTTATATTCTGAATCGATTTATTCTTTAATAGCGTTTTAAATTGCTCATAAGAATTTATTGCATAAAAAGTATGTAATTCCAATTGTTTTCCCGTGCTAGAATTAATAGTTATAGACTCATTTGCTTTATCATTAATACTTATTGTTTTAGTAGTTTCATCCCACTTTACTTCTTTCCCTAACATTTCAGCAACTGCACGAACCGGTGCATATGTAGTACCATTATATAATATATTATCGGCTTGAACATTTTTACCATTAACTTGCAAATTAACATAATTAAACAATACTTGAATTGTCTGCATAGTAGTTTCAGCATATACAGTAATACTCAAAATTAATATACAAAAAATTATAAATGGAACACTGATACTTTTTTTACCTCTCACCAAAATCCCCCCTGAAACAGTATAGCTTGAATACAACTCCTATTCTTTAGTATATATAAATCTTTTATACTGCTCTTCATCTAAAAAGAACATATCTGCAATACAACGTCTTCCATTTAATTTTAACTCATTTGTTCCTGTTTCCACCATTAAAGTATTACCATTATCGTATTTTATAACAATATAATTTTCAATTTTATATGATTTAGAACTCTTATCTCTAATTTCTTGTATTATCGGTTTCCAGCGTTCCAAATTTTTATCGCATGTTACATTAGTAATCAAATATTCTAAATGTGGCCTTGTTGAAGCTCCTATAGTACGAGCTATATCATATATATACATGTTCTTATCTTTTTCTTCTTCATATTTTATATATAAAACGATATTAGTACATAATAAAAAAATAATCACTGAATATAAAAATATTGATTTTCTTTTATAATTTCTCATACCGATAATATATTTTCACCTCTTTCCTATCATATTTTTTAATTACCATAAGAATAAACGTGAAAAATTTTGATATTTTCCCAGAATTATATTTTAATTATATAAAAATGTTTTTTCCCTTTCAATAAGATTCCCTAAAATGTCATTTCATTGTTTGAAAATGTAGAAATTTAAATAAAAATTTTGAAGGAATTTTTTATGGAAATTAGAAAAATAGTATATATAAATACTATTACAATGTTATGTTATAATTAATTTAAAAAGACCAGCTATTAAATGTCAAGTAACAAAATCGAAAAAAAGTATTATAATTAAACAACTAAAAATAGGCATGACAAAAAGAGGTTATTAGTTTTAATAACCCGAAGGATAATTATTCATATTTAATTAAGCCATTGGAGTGTATTCTTTATTGTCACGCATTACAGCATAAATTATATAGGTTAACTTTCGAGCGACAGCTCCTATGGCAGTTAAATGATGTTTACCTTCAGACCTTTTCTTGTTGTAATAATTATTTAAAACAGGGTCATTAAATGCAGCAACTGTAGCAGC
>NZ_FQXO01000002.1 GCF_900129995.1 Caloranaerobacter azorensis DSM 13643
TCGAGCAGGAACGAAAGTTGGACTTAGTGATCCGGTGGTACCGAGTGGAAGGGCCATCGCTCAACGGATAAAAGCTACCCCGGGGATAACAGGCTTATCTCCCCCAAGAGTCCACATCGACGGGGAGGTTTGGCACCTCGATGTCGGCTCGTCTCATCCTGGGGCTGAAGTAGGTCCCAAGGGTTGGGCTGTTCGCCCATTAAAGAGGCACGCGAGCTGGGTTCAGAACGTCGTGAGACAGTTCGGTCCCTATCCGCCGTGGGCGTAGGAAATTTGAGAGGAGCTGTCCCTAGTACGAGAGGACCGGGATGGACAGACCGCTGGTGCACCAGTTGTTCCGCCAGGGGCACAGCTGGGTAGCCAAGTCTGGAAGGGATAAGCGCTGAAGGCATCTAAGCGCGAAGCCCCCCTCAAGATAAGATTTCCCATCCGCAAGGAGTAAGACCCCAGAAAGACTATCTGGTAGATAGGCCTGAGGTGTAAGGGCAGTAATGCCTTTAGCTGACAGGTACTAATAGGTCGAGGGCTTGACCAGAAAAAACGCTGTGCAGTTTTGAA
>NZ_FQXO01000144.1 GCF_900129995.1 Caloranaerobacter azorensis DSM 13643
GGACACCCTTGCCTTTGGCTAGTGGTTGGCACGGTCAACCCCCACAGTGGACTTTCACCACCTAGTTGTTACGCATGCCCGGCACACATAAAAAACTGCTAATTTTTTAGCAGTTTTTTTGTAACTA
Organism: Caloranaerobacter azorensis DSM 13643; assembly: GCF_900129995.1. Lineage (GTDB taxonomy): Bacteria > Bacillota > Clostridia > Tissierellales > Thermohalobacteraceae > Caloranaerobacter > Caloranaerobacter azorensis. The sequence continues at coordinate 128 of NZ_FQXO01000144.1, forward strand.
AAATTTATCTATTTTGTATATTTAAGCATAGTATCAATTAATTCTTCTATTACTTCATCACCTTTATTTTTATCTAAATAATCTTTAATACAATCTTTCATATAATTTTCTAAAATTAATCCACCAACTTTATTAAGTGCAGACCTAGCCGCCGCTATTTGAATTAAAATATCACCACAACATTTATCTTCATTAACCATACGCTGAATACCTTTTATCTGCCCTTCTATTCTCCTCAATCTAACTATAATATCATTAGTATTTTTTATAATTTCCATTTTGACCTCCTCATTTCTGTTTATTTTAAAATCCTTACCATTTCAAATTTATAATTTTCATTCTTTTTAATTTTTTTATCATATAACCTTAAAATTATAAATGAAAAACCTAAAAATAGTAACCCTGCTATAAAACCAAGATTTTCATAATTGTTATATCCCATATTTTTAAATAAATATATACTTAAACTTATTCCAAATATCATTAAAATAAGCGGCAATACATACACTAAGAATGCTGATTTTAATACTATACTCGTATTCATTCTAATTTCTACATAATCTCCCGGTTTTGCCCCTAATGTATTTTTAATAGTCGTTTTTATACCGGGTACACTGCATCCACCTTTACAACTAGTACATTTATCGCCGCAAGAGGAAACTCTTCTCACTATAACTTCGGCTCTATCTCCCTCAATCCTACTTACAAATCCTATCTGATCCATTCATTAATCCTCCCAAATATTTTTATTTAGACCCATTTATTCCTATTAAATCCTTTACTACTTCAGAAGCAATAATCAAACCTGCAACAGATGGTACAAAAGAAATACTTCCTGGTATTTGCCTTCTTTCAGCACAAGTTCTATCTTTATTCGGACAAATGCAATCAGTCTTACAATTACTATCAATCAGTTTAGGTTTTATCGGTTCTTCCTTTGAATATACCACCTTTAAACTCTTTATCCCTCTTTTTCTCAATTCTCTCCTCATTACCTTCGCCAATGGACAAACCGATGTATTATATATATCATCAACCTCTAACATAGTAGGATTTAACTTATTTCCAGTTCCCATACTACTTATTATAGGTATACCCATCTTTTTACATCTTTCTATTAAATCTAATTTAGAAGAAACCATATCTATAGCATCAACAACATAAGAATATGAATCGAAAAGTAATGTTTTAGCACTTTCCGCATTATACAACTTTTTATGAGCTATAACTTCTGCATCAGGATTTATTTCTAATATTCTATCTTTCATTACTTCCACCTTGGATCTACCTATAGTCCTCCTTGTAGCATGAATCTGCCTATTTATATTAGTCAAACATATATCATCGTCATCTATTAATATAAGTTTACCTACTCCAGCTCTAACTAAACCCTCGACTACAAAAGTACCTACTCCACCAATACCAAAAACTGCAACAGTACTTTTTTTAAGTTTTTCTAACCCTTCTGTACCTATTAACATCTCTGTTCTTGAAAATGCATGCAACATATCTTACAACACCGTTGACTTATATCTATAAAAACCTTATAGAAGGCAACGCATACCTATAAATCTTTATAGATTTATAGATCTTATCCGATACTTCTATTATG
>NZ_FQXO01000012.1 GCF_900129995.1 Caloranaerobacter azorensis DSM 13643
AAATACAATTATTCGTTTTTCAATATTTCTGGAACTTCTGGTTTATAGAACCAACCGATGCAAGTAGGCTTTACTCCTACATTAGAAATTATAAATAACATTGCTGTAGTTATTGTTAAAAAGTTTCTAAAAAATCTTTTACTCATTATCTCACCTCCCCATATATTTTTTTCTCACTTTTTAAAAAAGAAAAAAGCATGAAAGATTAGAATATTTTTCTAATCTTTTATGCTAATTATATAAAAATATTTTTCCATTTTCAATAACTTTTTCCGAAAATGTCATTTCATTGTCTGAAAATGCATTTTAGATACAAAAGGACGGTTCTTCTATTTCATTTTGGATACATAGAACCATCCCTCTGTTTCCTATTCATTCCTTCTTTTTAGTATCTGAAAACACATAACCAATTAATATAATTACGCCTACATATATACTAATATCAAAATATACATATCGTTCATCTCTTAAAAATATAAGAACAGCAAGAATTGAAAGTACAATAAGTAAAAAAAATGATTGTTTTAAATATTGCCCGTATTTATTCCTAGAAATACCAAAATAATAAATAATAAAGGAACCCATGCAAAACAAATAAGTGGTGCTAACAAAATATCACTTCTCTCTTAAATTTACAGCCTGCTATATAAATAATATTTCATCTTTTAAAAATAGTCTTCATAAATATTTCTGAACTGTTAATTACATAAACTATAGTAACAAATAATGCTGAACTGTATTTATTTAATATCTTACTAGTACAAAAAACACACCTGCTATTCCAATGATTGAGCCTAAAAAAAGTAAAATTTTACTGTCTTTCTCACTCAAATAAACTCTTAAAAATATAACTCCTATCATTATAGTGATGATAAAAAAGGTCGACCATAACCATAATAACCAATAAAGGCAATTAACAGAATTGTAATTATAGGAATTAAAAAAAGTATAATAGTACCTTAAGAAATTAATTTCATAACTTAAATACCTTTCCCTTGTTATTTATTTCATAAAAATTACAAACATCATAAATATTAATAGTAAACTAAAACTATGAATAAATATAATGTCTTTTTCTTAAATAATAATTTACTTTTTTATTTGACTTGAAGCAGATAATCTAATTGGTTAAATATCATTGTTTTTTTAAATATATTTTTATTGGATAAAAAATGAAATAGACTAATAAAAGCCCATATGTAATAGGAATAATACTTCTATGTAACATTACAAAATAGGACATATAATCACCATAATAGTTTTCTAACATTATTAATTTTATAATACTACCAATAATTCCCGCCATTATACTAAATTTTATATAGCTTTCAATAATCAATATAAATTTTTTTACATCTTCTATTGTTTTTTTCTGTAAATACACTTTTAAAATTTCATTTAAATCTTTATACGTTTTAGATGCTAACATAAAACAAATCAAACTTATCAATATAAAAATAATGTCATTTATTTGTATAATGATATTAAATTTATTAGTTAAAACAAATAACCCAAAACATAGTAAAATTAAATTTATAATTATACTCAAATTTAACACCGTTGACTTATATCTATAAAAATCTTATAGAAAGCAACGCATACCTTTATAGCTCCTATCCGATACTTCTATTATGCAAATTTTATAAAACTACATAACTCGAAGTCACTTTCTACTTTTATAGGATTACACAGCTTAATATTAAGCCAACAGTTTTCACCTCCTGCTTTATATTTTTGCTGTGCTTTTTGTTTCCTAACATACATATATTTTTTGCTCCATTTAAATCAGCATTAATTATTTTATTAACAACTTTATCTGTAAATAAACCTCACTTAACTCACTTTCTATTTAAAACATTAGTTAAATCGAGGTTATATTAGGATAATTCCTTTAATGAATTATATAAACTATCTAAATAATCGAAATCTATGCTCCCATTTATAATGTCGTAGGTATGTGTTTTTGTATCATACTCATATTTAGTAATCTTATTTTCTTTATTTTCAGTTATCGAAAGTGTATTAACTGTAACTGATATACATTTATCAGTCCATATATGAATTAATATTTTTTCATCAGTTTCTCTATTTTCTAGAAAAATAGCATATCTTTTTTGGCTAGTCTTTAAATTGTTATTATTTCTTGGCATACCTGATCTATATTCAACAAGTTCCAATTCATTTAATTTAGACAAAAATTCATTAATTACGTTAATGTTATTGCTAACTTTATAAATAAATTTCCGATCTGAAATATCAAGCATTTCTATTGCATCAAATCCTTTAGCTTGTGATTTATCTAGATAAGTATTCAATACTAATTCTTCAAAAGTTCCCTTTTTTTGATAATTACTAACAAATACAACTATAGTTGCTAAAACAAATATAATCATTAAAACAATAATATTTCTTTTGATAATAATTCACTCCTTTTTTATATCCAAATTGTCAGATCAAGATACATCAATATTTCACGAAAATACATTATATAAATCTTTTTAGAAAAGAATCGCATTTGTTTATGAAGATATTCCCAATTGATGTCAAATTGAATAGCTGAATACTTATACCTATACAGCTAGATAATAAAACTTTTAAAAGGTGTAAATCGTCATTTTTCAATAACAACATACTCATCATCATAATTCCCCAAATTATTAATATGATAAGCCCGATATTTTTAAACTGCATTTTTATATTGTTAATTATTACAAACCCTATTATGACTATCACAATTGTCAAAACAATCAAACTTATATAAGGCAGAAAAGATATTTTAACTAACATTGAAAAAAATATGTAAACAATTACTGTAAAAATGAGGCATCGGTCATAGGATGTGCAATGGGCTCCGCCAGTAAATATTCTTAATGCAAGAGAAGAAAACATCATTGTAATTACAAAATCTGTAATATTCAATATTAAAGAAATAATGAAAATTATAGAAAACTCAACTAAAATTCCTAAAATCAACTGCAGAGCATAATAAATTTGGGCTTTTTGTTTTTGGTCGAAGTTTGAATGTCTACATATACTATTAGTCAAACTTTCAGATATCTTTTCTAAATTTATCATTTTTTAGCCTCCATTTAATTTTTAGGGAACATGACTGTAAAAATGACTTTATCATAAGCACTATCAACCGTTATTTCCCCATTATTCTTCTCTACTATTTTCTTAACTATATAAAGCCCCATTCCTCTTGAAGTCCCTTTTGTTGAAAAATTCTTTTCAAAAATCCTGTTAAGCGTGTGTTTTTCTAATAATTTACAAGAATTTTCAATAGTAAAGATATAATCCATTGGAGTCTGAAACATATTTACACCTATAAACCTCTTATCTTCCTCAAGTTCTAACGTAGCATCTATTGCATTATCTAAAAGATTAGACAATATCTTATTTAAATCAAACGGATTTATTTTTAAATTATCAATTTTACATTTAATCGTTAAATCAACATCTATATTTAATCTTAACGCTTTATTTATTTTAAATTGGAGTAAAATATCGACTTCTGGCACTCCAGTATTGACAAGAGGCTTTAGTTTTTCTGTTTCTTTACCAAATTCTAAAAGATATTCTTCTAATCTATCATATTTCTTTAATTTTAAAAGGCCATATATTATCTGCATATGATTTAATAAATCATGTCGCTGTTCACGTACTAAATCATTCATTTCTCTCATATTTATAAGTTCTATTTGCTTAAGCTTATACATATAATCCTTTTTTATATGATTGAATAGCTCTCTTATGATAAAAATATCTAATACATTTAATAATACGATAAATAATCCGAAAATTAGATTGAAAATTCTGATATCAATAGGCTGAAATATTTGATTGCTAACTAAAAAGTTGTTTATTATAAAAAGTGTCAATAAAAATACACTTATAATATTAAATGCTACTACTGTCTTCAAACTTAAATATTTATTATTCATTTTTCCCCTACCTCTTTAAATATCATTTTCATCCTCAAAGTCAATAATAGTAAAATTTAATTTGCGAACTATTAAAAATAATATAATCATAATCAAAATTTGAGTGATAAAAGCAAACAATCTTATCGACATGTTTTTAATAATCGATTCTGCCGGTATTTTTAAAAAATACATTATTGTTTGAATATTAAAATTCTCAACAGATATATAAATACAGCTAGTAAGAATAACACTACAAAAAATATTAAATAAATAGTTTTTAATAAATAAATATATTACAATAATCATAATTAAATCATATACAAACACATTCAGTAAAAATGAATTGATATAAGGTCTTATCAAAAATGCTGAGAATGACACGATAAAACCAATAGAAACTATTTTAAAATAATTTATTTTAAGACCGCATAATGCCAAAATAAAGATGGTTATTATTAATGCTTCTGGAAAAGAAAAAATAAAAAATTCAACTAACGATAATTTTTGCATCTCATCTATCCTCCATGATGAAAATCTATCTTCTGGGACTTAAAAATTTCAAATCGTTAACTTCAAATTATAAGTCGCTGTTATCATAATCTTATTTCGAAAGTCCTGTTCATACCTCTTTGAAAGCAATGCACATTCCTCATAATTTCTAAATAAAATTTTTCTAGACGAACGACAGTATAAAACTACTTCTTCTACTTTTTTTATATTAACTATAAACGAACGATGTGTTCTAATAAAATATTCTTTATTTAACCTATCTTCTATACTATTTAAAGACTCATATGTACAATATTTTTGAGTAAATGTATGAATGATTCTTTGTCTTTTAACCGATTCTATAAATAAAATATCATTTGAATTTATTAGTATTTGTCCGCTAGCTGTACTAAAATCTATCAATTGAACTTTCGACTTCATATTTTTAATATATTCTAATGTCTTAAAAAGTCTTTTTTTCTGAATAGGCTTTTGTATATAATCAGTAGCATAAACATTAAAGGCTTCTGACATATATTCATTATAGGAAGTAATAAAAATTAAAGAAAGAGTTTCATCTGCCTCACGAATAATTTTCGCCACATCTAATCCAGACATGTCTGGCATTTTAATATCTGTCAGTACGACATCAGGTTTCATTTTAAATACGAAATTTAAAAGCTCCTTCCCATCTGCAGCCTCTGCTATTAGTTCAACATCTTTTATCTGTCTCAAATATAATCTTAAAATATGTCTAACATTCTCATTATCATCAGCTATAATAACCCTAATGGACATTTTCTCTATATCGTTGGCTCATATATAAAATCACCTAGTAAAATGCACAGCCTTTTATCAAGCCAACGTGTCATACCTCCTTTATATCATCTTGCTGTGCATAAGTACAAGGGAATAGTTCGCTCCCCTGATATCAATTAGGATACAACAGAACCATTCCCTTGTTCCCTTTATTCTTTATAGTAGCATCAGTCCAAGTGCTATTATAGCTCCTGTTATTAGTAAGTCTACAACACAGAATCCCATGATATCTCTTGCACCTAATCCAGCTATACCTAATGCTGGTAATGCCCAGAATGGTTGAATCATATTTGTCCATGCATCTCCCCATGCTATCGCCATCGCTGTTTTAGCAACTGGAACACCTAATTGGGCTCCTGCTGGTATCATAATAGGTGCTTGAACTGCCCACTGTCCACCGCCTGATGGTACAAAGAAATTGACTAAACCTGCACTTAAGAATGTGAAGAATGGAAATGTTGTCTGATTCGAAATATTTACAAACCAATTTGACATAACTCCTGCCAATGAAAGTCCTGCTTCATTAGTTCCTGTCATCATACCCATAATTCCAGCATAAAACGGAAACTGTAATATTATTCCTGCTGTTCCCTTAGCTGCATTTTTAACTGCATTAAGAAATCTCCTAGGAGTTCCATGAAGTATAATGCCTGTAAATAAGAAAATAAAATTAATAATATTCAAATTTAATTTAAAGCCGTTTTTCTTGAAATAATAGATTATAAAAGTTAAACCCATAATACCTATTAACATTGAAAGTATGGGACTATTTTCCATTTTATCGGCTGGTGTCATATTTTCAGATATATAAGCAGCTTCTTCTTCCTCTGCCAAAAGTTCAGGGTCTATAGTAACTACATTTTCTGCACTAGGATGCATTGCCCTGTTAATTATAGGTAATACAACAAATATAGCTAATACTATAATAATATTAAAAGTTGCAAAAATAGTATTATTTGTTGATATCGGATCAGTAACTACACCATTTGTAACAGTAGATAAATCAGTTCCCGGAGTAGCTAGTTTTAAAGGAATTGAGCCTGATAATCCTGCATGCCATACTAAAAATCCTGAATACGCCGAAGCAATTAATAATCTGTAGTCAACACCTTTTACTTGCTTTGCTATTTGTCTAGCAAATAAAGCTCCTATTACTAAACCAAATCCCCAATTTATCCAACAAGCAATCGTAGATATTATTGTTACCAAAACTATAGCTTGCATTGGACTTTTTGCCAAACTTGATAATGATTTTAACCCTTTTTTAATAATCGGTGCATTAGCTAAAGCATGTCCTGTAACTAATACAAGTGCCATTTGCATAGAAAATTCTAATAACTTCCAAAAGCCATTACTCCAATGAATCACCATTGTCATTGGCCCTTGACTTGTAAAAATCATTGCTAATACAAATACAATCAATGTTAAGATGACAGCAAAAAGGAATGGATCAGGTAAATATCTTTGAACAAGTACAACACAACCATTAGTGAACTTTTTAAACATATAGTTGCCTCCCTTGTCTTTTATTAATTTGTTTTTTTATAAAACTAGGGTACTTATACAAGTACCCTATCCATTACCTAATCTATATCTCCATTTTCTTTAAGTCATCTGCAATAATTAAATCAGCCTCTGTATTAGCTTTAACATCCTCAATAGTAGCTTCTGGTCCTAATTCTTTTAGTACAAGTCCTCTTTCTGTTACTTCAATTACTGCCATCTCTGTAATTATCAAATTAACTTGTCCTGCTGCTGTAAGGGGCAAAGTACATTCTTTTAAAATTTTTGGTTTACCCTTCGCTGTATGCTCCATAGCTATAATAACTTTTTTAGCTCCTACAACTAAATCCATCGCTCCGCCCATTCCAGGTACCATCTTGCCCGGAATCATCCAGTTAGCAAGATTCCCTTTTTCATCTACTTGAAGTGCTCCTAATACTGTTGCATCAACATGTCCCCCTCTTATTATTGCAAATGAAGTAGCACTATCAAAGAAAGCTCCGCCCGGTTTTATTGTTACTGGCTGACCACCTGCATTTATTAGGTCTTTGTCCTCTTCACCTGATTTAGAAACTGGTCCAAGTCCAATGAAACCGTTTTCCGATTGCAATATTATATCAATACCATCTGGGATATAATTAGCTACCATAGTTGGTAATCCTATACCCAAATTAACGACATCTCCATCTTTTAATTCTTTAGCTACCCTTTTAGCTATTATCTCTCTTGCTCTTTGTTTATCCATTACTCATCACCCCTTACGATATAATCTACAAATATACCAGGTGTTATTACTTCATTAGGATCAATTTCTCCAATCTCAACTATTTCTTCTGCCTCAACTATTACTAAATCGGCCGCCATAGCCATGATTGGATTAAAGTTTCTAGCTGAATTACGATAATAAACATTTCCATTTTTGTCTACTTTTGCTCCTTTAATCAAAGCTATGTCCGCTTTAAGAGGTAATTCTAGTAAATATTCTTTTCCGTCTATTTCTATCTTTCTTTTACCTTCTTCTACAACAGTTCCTATACCTGTTGGAGTTAAGATACCACCAAGTCCCGCTCCCGCTGCTCTTATTCTTTCTGCTAGTGTCCCTTGAGGTATTAATTCTACTTCTGTTTCACCTTCTGTCATTTGTCTTCCTGTTTCTTTGTTAGTACCTATATGAGATGCTATAACTTTTTTTATTTGTTTATTGACTATAAGTTTTCCTATTGCTACTTCAGGAAAAGCTGTATCATTTGCTATTAAAGTTAAATCCTTTACTCCCTTTTTAACAAGTGCATCAATGATTTTATTCGGACTTCCTACCCCAAGAAATCCCCCTATCATTACAGTCATACCATCTTTAATATAATCAACCGCTTGCTCTACAGATATTAATTTATTCTTTGACACTTATTACACCCCCAATATAATATAACGTTATAACCTACATATTTTGTTATTCTATGATAGAATAATAGAATCCTTCTACATAAAAATATATTACTAAATTTTAATAATTATCTGATATTTTAAAAAACAGCAGAAAAGTTTATTTGCCTTCTGCTGTTTTTACTTTTACTTTTTTTATCTTAATTTTTGCATTTTTAATTCGGTTCCCAATCTTTTAACTATAATATCTACTATCCTGTCTGATGCTTTACCATCTCCATATGGATTTACTGCATTGGCCATCTTTTTATATTCATTAACATCGTTTACCAATATATCTATTTCTTTAAATATATTTTCTCTGTCTATTCCCGCTAATTTAGCCGTTCCCGCTTCTATACCCTCTGGTCTTTCAGTTTCTTTTCTTACAACTAATACTGGTTTTCCTAAAGAAGGTGCTTCTTCTTGAATACCACCTGAATCTGTTACTACTAGATATGACCTCGCAATTAAATTGGCAAAAGGTAAATATTCAAGCGGTTCGATAATATGAACTCTGTCTAATCCGTCTAGTATTCTATGAGCAATTTCTCTTACTTTTGGATTAAGATGTATAGGGAAAACGACTTCTACATCTTCATTCTTTAATACTACATCTCTTACCGCACTAAATATATTCTCCATAGGTCTACCTAAATTTTCTCTTCTATGAGAAGTTAACAATATTATTTTCTTATTTTTATAATCAAGGTTATCGAGTAATTCATCATTAAATCTATAATCTTCTGATACAACATATAATAAAGCATCTATTACTGTATTCCCTGTAACATAAATTTTTTCTTCATCGTATCCTTCTCTTAAAAGATTTTGTTTATTCTTTTCTGTTGGAGCAAAATGAAAATCTGTAATTACACCCGTTAACTTTCTATTAGCCTCTTCCGGATATGGAGAATACAGATTACCACTTCTTAAACCCGCCTCTACATGTCCAATCTTAACTTTATGATAGAAGGAAGTTAATGCCCCTGCAAATACAGTTGTTGTATCCCCCTGAACTAGAATTAAATCAGGATTAAAATCTATAATTACTCTTTCGAGCCCTTCCATAGCTCTTATAGTTATTTGAGTCAATGTCTGCCCCGGCTCAAAAATATTCAAATCGTAATCCGGCGTTATATTAAATATTCTTAAGACTTGGTCTAACATTTCTCTATGCTGAGCCGTTACACAAACTTTATGCTCAATGCATTGATTTTCATCTAATTTTTTAACAATTGGTGCCATTTTTATAGCTTCCGGCCTAGTTCCAAATATCGTCAATACTTTTATTTTTCTCAAAACAATCACACACCCTTCACTTAATAATTGATAAATGTAAAATTAATAATAATAAAAAATTTTAGCTAACACCCATTTACTATAAACTAATTTACATTTTTAATTCTAGCAAAGTACCTAATTACCTAAAACAAAAGTCAAGGTAAAACCTTGACTTACTTTTAATGCTATCACTTTTACTTATTTCCCTGTTTTTTTAACTCTATTAATCCTATACTAGATGCTCCTAAAAATATTATTGTTAAAATCAATCCTGAAACTATTACACATTTTTCTGGCTCCATTCCTGTAAGTATAAAAGCCAAGAACCCCAAGAATATACTTATCATATATAATATTAATACTGTTTGTCTTTGACTTAATCCTCTATCTAGCAATCTGTGATGCAGATGCCCCTTATCAGCTTCCATTATAGGTCTACCATTTATAATCCTTCTAAATATAGCAAAGGCTGTATCAAATATCGGCAATCCTAAAGCTAATATCGGTATAATTATCGTTATAGCTGCAACACTCTTCATTACACCTAATATCGCTATTGCTGAAAGCATATAGCCTAAAAATAGAGCTCCAGTATCTCCCATAAAAATCTTTGCAGGATTAAAATTATGAGGCAGAAAACCTAAAGCCGAACCTGCTAAAATTGCACACAAAATCATTATAGGAACATAACCAAATTTCGATGCCACAAATAAAAGTGATAATGCTGAAATAGCTCCTACACCTGATGCTAGTCCATCTAAACCGTCTATTAAATTCATTGTATTAGTAATTCCAACTACCCAGAATATAGTTATAGGTATTGAAAAGGCTTTTAGATATAATAATCCGTCTCCTTTATCAAAAGGATTTGTAAGAAATTCTATTTTTATACCTCCTACCACAAGAACGGATGCAGCAACTATCTGGGCAAATAATTTTAGCTTTGGTGAAATACTTTTAGTATCATCTACAATACCTGTTATTACGATTATTGTAGAACCTACAATTATAGAGATCGTTGTTCTATCGATAGGAAGAAATATAAGCATAGAAAAAACCGTTGCTAAATATATAGCTAACCCTCCAAGCCTAGGAATAGGCTTTTTATGCACTCTTCTATTGTCTTTTGGTACATCGATTGCTCCAATTTTATTGGCCACCCACTTAGCAAAAGGTGTAAGAAAATATGCTACGATTAATGCCACAAAAAAAGCTTTGTAGTAAATAGACATAATAACACTCCCTTATTATTTGCCCATGATATATATATTTCCATAATTATAATTTTACTTTATTTGTAATTGAAAGTCAACAATTTCAATCCCAGCTTCTTTAAGAAGCTGAATTGCTAGTTCATCTGGATATCCTCCACCAAATACTACTCTCTCAATTCCTGCATTTATTATCATTTTTGCACATAAAATGCAAGGTTGTGTAGTTACATAAATTGTACTTCCTTTTATTCTTACCCCAGCGTTTGCAGCATGTACTATCGCATTTTGTTCCGCATGAAGTCCTCTACAAAGTTCATGTCTTTGTCCTGATGGTATATTAAGTTTTTCTCTTATACATCCTACCTCATCACAATGTTTGAGTCCTGTTGGTGCTCCGTTATATCCTGTGGAAAGAATTCTTTTATCTTTTACTATTAGAGCGCCTACCTGTCTTCTTAAGCATGTGGATCTTTTTTTTACGACATTGACTATTTCCATGAAATATTCATCCCAAGAAGGGCGCATGAAATTACCTCCTCTTATTAAAAATCATTAGGCAAGGATATACCTTGCCTATTTTGTACCAAATAATCTATCTCCAGCATCTCCTAAACCTGGAACTATATATGCATGGTCGTTTAATTTTTCATCAACTGCCGCAACATATATATCTACATCTGGATGAGCTTTTTGAACCGCTTCTATACCTTCTGGTGCTGCTATAAGACACATAAGTTTTATGTTATTTGCACCTCTATCTTTTAAGAAATTAATAGCAGCAGTTGCAGAACCCCCTGTTGCCAACATTGGATCTAATACTATGAGTTCTCTTTCTTCAACATCTGTTGGAAGTTTGCAATAATATTCTACCGGTTCTAATGTTTCTGGATCTCTATATAATCCAATATGTCCTACTTTTGCCGCCGGTAGTAAGTTTAACATCCCCTCTACCATTCCTAATCCTGCTCTAAGTATAGGTATAATTCCTAACTTCTTACCAGAAATTATTTGAGATTTAGTTTTAGCAACAGGTGTTTCTATCTCAATTTCTTCTAGTGGAAGTTCTCTTGTAACTTCATATGCCATTAGCATAGCGACTTCTTTAACTAATTCTCTGAATTCCTTTGAACCTGTGTTTTTGTCCCTTATAAAAGTAAGTTTGTGTTTAATTAATGGGTGATCCATTACAACAACTTTCCCCATTTAAAGACCCCTCCTTTGTTTTTCTTCCTCTAATGTTTAATTCTAATTTAAAATTCAACTTTAACCTCTACTGTACATTTCTTCGATTCCCTTGATTTTATCTACTCTTCTTTGGTGTCTTCCTCCTTGGAATTCTGTTTTTAGCCATACATCCACAATTTCTAATGCCAAATTTACGCCGACTACTCTTCCGCCTAATGCCAATACATTCGCATCATTATGCTCTCTTGACATTTTAGCACTGTAGCAGTCGCTTACTAAAGCACATCTTATACCGGGAACTTTATTTACTGATATTGATATTCCTATACCAGTTCCACAACAAACTATCCCTCTATCACATTCTCCTTGTTTTATAGCTTTTGCAACTTTATGCCCAAAATCAGGATAGTCTACGGACTCTGTTGTATAAGTTCCATAGTCTACATACTCAATATTTTTTTCTTCAAGAAATTTCTTAATATGTTCCTTTAGTTCATATCCACCATGATCACTACCTAAAGCAATTTTCATAATCTATCCTCCTTCTATTTTTTTCTAATCTTATCAAGAACCTTCTTGAGAGCCTCTTTGATATCTTCGGCACTCTTTTTATATTCTTCAACTGGCAATCCAAAAGGATCAGTAATATCCAGCGAAGGTATTTGCTTTTCTAAATTCGCTATTTCTCTTTTATCATCTTCAAATTCTGCTTCAATTTCCTGCTCCCATTCTCTAATTTGCTTATCGATTTTCTCTATTTCTCTTTGAAGTTCTCTTTTCCTTTTTTCTAACGCCTTAATTTCTCCAATTCTCTCTTTAAGTATTCTATCTCTCTTTTCATATAGCCTTCTATATAGTACCGCAAGCTTATCAAGAATTTCATCTATATTATTATTTTCTAAAGCAAATTCTTTTAAAGTAAAAACTTTACCCTTTGCTTCTGGAGCCATATTAATCACAGCATTCTTATGATTTACTGTCATTGTAAGTATAAGATCCGCCCTATCTATCATGTCTTTTGTCAGCGGCCTTGCTCTATGTTTTGATAAATCTATCCCTTCTTCTCTTAATACTTGTATAGCTTGTTTCGATGCTGGTTGATTAGGTACGGCGCATATCCCAGCAGACTCAACCTTAATGCCATTAAGCTCCTCTCCCGCTTCTTCAAGCATATCTCTAAACAAAGCTTCAGCCATACTGCTTCTACAAGTATTACCAGTACAAACAAACAAGATATTCTTCATTTTCCCCCTCCTTTCTATTTTTTTCTGTCAACTAATATTACATCTCCTCCTGCCGCCTTTTTCATCCTATTCATAATAGCTCTACCTATCCCCTTTTCCTCTATTCCTTCTGCTAGTATTATATCTACCCCGATTTTATCGAATTCTCTCAACACTCTAAACAAATTCGCTGCAATTGTTTGAGGATTTTCCCTATCTCCGACTTCTAATACATTGCCAATAATATATTTATTTTTTGTCTGCTTTGTAGCCATTATTCCAACTTTTAATCCCTGTTTTTTGTATTTAGAAGCTAAACTCATCAATTTTTCCACAATGTTACCAACTTCGCCCTGTATAATAGTAAGTTTAGCTTTTGGGGAATAGTGTCTATATTTTTGTCCTGGGGATTTCGGTTTCATTTTTTCTGATAAATTTTGTATTGCCGGATCAATATCTACTCGAGGAAAAATTTCTAAAAGATCTTCTAAAGTAACAAAGCCAGGACGCAGTATCGTAGGTATATCAGTAGAAATATCTAAAACGGTAGATTCAACACCTACGCCTGTGTCTCCTCCATCTATTATCATATCAATCTTTCCGTATAAGTCTTCAATCACATGATGGGAATTAGTAGGACTTGGTTTTCCTGAAGTGTTTGCACTAGGAGCCGCAATCGGTAATCCAGATTGCCTAATTAGCTCTATAGCTATTTTATGGTTTGGCATTCTAATAGCTACAGTGGATAGTCCTCCTGTTATTCTGTCAGGGACTATTTCTCTTTTCTTAAATATTAGAGTTAATGGACCGGGCCAAAATCGCTTCATAAGTTCTTTAGCATTTTCAGGAACTTCTTTAACTAAAGAGTCTAAATCACTTATATCACCAATATGTACAATAAGAGGATTATCCTGAGGTCTACCTTTAGCAATAAATATCTTTTGAGTAGCTTTCTCATCAAGTGCATTCGCCCCTAATCCATAAACAGTTTCAGTAGGAAAAGCTACTACTCCTCCTTTTTTTATTATTTCTGCTGCTAATTGTATTTTATCTATTTCAGGATTATTCTTATCTATTTTAATAACTTGTGTTTTTATCTTCTCCATGCCATTTCCCTTCTTATCTTTTTTTGTATTATCTGCAACTTCAAACATATATTATACAATATTACATCTTTAGAGTCTAGACATATATTTAAAACTTATCATTTATTTATTTTATAGAAATACAATTATTATAGAGTTAAATATATAATTTTACATTTTCAATTTTAAATTTAAACTTATAAACGAGGTGTTTGCATGTCGAATATTTTCACTTTAACTTTAATAGGTTCTTTAGTTGGCATTACTGGTACGGGACTTGGAGGCTTGATTGCACTATCTATAGTAAGATCAAATAATAAATTTTTAAGTTCACTTCTTGGGTTTACAAGTGGATTAATTCTGGCTGTAGTAACTTTTGACTTATTACCAGAATCTTTTTCGGTAGGAGGATTTTTTACTGGAATTGTAGGCATATTATTAGGCGTTCTTACCGTTATAATAATTGAAGACTTTATTCCTGTATTTTATAAAACGTACCAAAAAACAAATAAAAATAATTTCTTAAAGACTGGGATAATATTGGGAATTGGAATTGCTATTCACAATCTTCCAGAAGGTTTAGCGGTAGGTTCTAGTTTTATGTTCACTACTCAAATGGGATTTAATATAGCTTTAGTAATCGCTCTGCACAACATTCCTGAAGGTATGGCTATGGCAACGCCTCTTAAGATAAGTGGCATGCCAAAAACGAAAGTTTTATTATTAACGCTACTTTCCGGCATTCCTACCGGCATTGGAGCCTTCATAGGAGCAGCTTTAGGTAATATTTCAAACTTCTTTATTTCACTATGTTTAGCATTTGCAGGTGGAACTATGCTTTATATTACTTGTGGAGAATTAATTCCAAATGCAAAAAAGCTCTACAATGGTAGAGCTTCTACAATAGGCTTGACTATTGGATTTATAGTTGGGGTAATTGTTAGTAGGTAGTTGTTAGTTGTTAGTAGTTAGTAGTTAGTTGTTAGTTGTTAGTTAGTTGTTAGTTAGTAGTTGGCAGTTAGGGGAAATTAATCCTATGTTGCTTAATAATTTTTACATTTTCAATTTTAAATTTAATCTAATACCCAACCTAACATACCCCTTGTTCTTTTTCTCGTCCCAATTCTCTATCAAAAGCTAATTTTAATAGCGGAGGAGTAATAATTGTCGATACTAATACTATCAAAATAACCGCTGTAAATATATCATTTCCTATTACACCCATTTTAATTCCCAAATTTGTAACAATCAAAGCAACTTCCGCTCTAGGAATCATACCTATACTTATCTGCAACGCTTCTCTGTTTGTAAATTTAGATAATTTAGCACCTATACCGCATCCTATTATTTTACCTATAATCGCCATAAGTACTAATACAATACTCAATCCTAATCCCTTACTTATGTTGTCCAATTTTACCATAAGTCCAATATTTATAAAAAATATAGGAGTAAATAATGCATAAGCAATCCTCTGTATCTCATGCGATACTCTATTTCTATGAGGAGTTACTGAAAATACTATACCTGTAAAATATGCTCCTATTATTGCAGCTACACCTAATTCTTCTGCAATGAACGCCAATGAAAAACAAAATATAAGAGCATATGTTAAGACTCTATTCTCTTTACTTATTATATGTGAATATTTCGTAAGTAATTTTGAAAACACAGTCC
The DNA here is from genome assembly GCF_900129995.1 of Caloranaerobacter azorensis DSM 13643. GTDB lineage: Bacteria > Bacillota > Clostridia > Tissierellales > Thermohalobacteraceae > Caloranaerobacter > Caloranaerobacter azorensis. The sequence goes on from NZ_FQXO01000012.1 coordinate 15,828, forward strand.
CAACTACTATAGATAGAATAAAAAATAAAAATATTTTAAATATAACTAATAATATGCTCCCGCTTTCAGAAGGTCTTACAACCCCTAGAATTAGAGTTAATAAAATAATTCCAATAACATCATCTATTATAGCCGCACCTAATATACCTATTCCCTGCCTTGTCCTAAGTTTGCCTAGCTCTCTTAAAGCCTGTACAGTTATACTAACGCTAGTAGCCGTTAAAATTGTACCCACAAATAACCCCTCTGAAATATCAGCATTTGGTTTAATTATTTTTATAGCCAGAAGCCCTAGTACAAAAGGCACTAGGACTCCTCCAAGTGCTATAAAAGTAGAAGATTTGCTAGATGCCTTTAAATCGTCTATATCTGTTTCTAATCCCGCAATAAACATTAAGAGTATTACCCCTATTTCAGCCATATGAGTAATAGACATATTTACAGTTATAAGATTTAAAGCAGAAGGCCCTAACAGAAGTCCTGCTAATATCTGCCCTAAAACTGCAGGTTGTTTGAATTTCTGGCTAATATACCCACCAATGTTCGCAAATATCAGTATAACAGCTATATCTAGCAAAAAAGTAAATTCCTCATTATCCAATTAAATCATCTCCCATAACTTTTGAATTACTGAACAGATTTTAACTTTTCGGCCTGATCATTCGTTATGAGAGCGTCTACTATTTCATCAATATCTCCGTCTAAAAATGAATCTAATTTATATATTGTCATATTAATTCTATGATCAGTTACCCTGCCCTGAGGAAAGTTGTATGTTCTTATTCTCTCACTTCTGTCTCCTGTACCTACCTGACTTCTTCTAGCCTCGGCTATTTCCGCATTTTTTTCTGCCTGAAGTTTATCATATAATCTAGCTTTAAGAATTTTAAATGCTTTCTCTTTATTCTTAAGCTGAGATTTTTCATCTTGACATGAAACCACTATACCCGTCGGGATATGTGTCAATCTAACCGCCGAATCCGTTGTATTAACGCTTTGTCCCCCATGTCCTGAAGAACGGAACACGTCAATACGAACATCATTCGGATTTATCTGAACGTCTATATCATCTGCTTCGGGTAAAACTGCAACAGTTGCTGTAGATGTGTGTATTCTACCGCCCGATTCTGTAACTGGAATTCTTTGAACTCTGTGAACACCACTTTCATACTTAAGTCGTGAATATGCGCCCTTACCTTTTATCATAAAGATTACTTCTTTAAAACCGCCTACCCCTTGTTCGTTTGAAGACATTATTTCTACTTTCCAACCCTGTCTTTCAGCATATCTTGTATACATTCTTAATAAATCCCCTGCAAATATCCCAGCCTCGTCTCCACCGGCTCCAGCTCTAATCTCTACTATAACGTTTTTCTCATCATTAGGGTCTTTAGGAATTAAAAGCAGTTTCAACTCTTCCGTCAGCTTTTCTTTTTTTTCAGTTAACTCTTTAATTTCTTCCTTTACCATATCCTTAAAATCATCTTCTAACTTTTCCTTTAACATTTCTTTCGCTTCATCTAATTGTTTAGACACTGTAGTATATTCTCTGTACTTCATAACTATTGGTTCTATTTCTGCATGCTCTTTTACGTATTTTTGCCATTCATTTCTTTTATTTATAATTTCTGGGTCGCTTATTTTCATGCTTAAATCTTTATATTTCTCTTCTAGAAACTTTAATTTCTCCAACATCTCTTTCACCTCTGAAACTGAATTGTCTAATTTAAGATTATAACATATTTTTGATATTTTTACTACTATTAATACATTATTACTCCCAATCCACCTGCGATAACTATACATAATATAGGGTGAAGTTTTTTATAAGTTACAAGATAGAATATTGCTAATGTTATTATTAAACTTTTTATATCTATTATTGTATTTTTGGCTACTAAAATTGCCGCAGAGGCAATTAATCCTATTATTATAGGTCTCAACCCTTTAAAAAACCAATCAACATATTTTGACTCTTTAAATTTTCTTAAAAAATGGGCTATTAATAGAATAATAACTAGAGATGGTGTAATAACTGCTAAAGTCGACACTACAGCTCCTAATACACCGCCTATTTTATATCCTAAAAAAGTAGCACTATTTATCGCTATAGGCCCAGGAGTCATCTGTGATATCGCTAATATATCGACAAATTCTTTTAAATTAATCCACCCATTTTTAGTTATAACCTCTTCTTGAATAAGAGGAAGCATTGCATATCCTCCACCGAAACTAAATACGCCAATCTTTAGAAAAGATATAAATAATTTTATATATATCATTGCAGTTCACCTTTTTCATTCTTATTATTCTAACTTTTGTATCCAAAATACACTATCGCTCCAAATCCGCCAACTAAAACCATTACTACAGGACTTATATTAACAAATACAACTAAAATCAAAGTAATCAGAGAAATAATCAGCAGTTTCTTTTTAATTCTTGAGGTTTTAGTTAGTTTATATACCGCCGAAATAATCAATGCTACAACCGCTGGCCTAACACCTAAAAATATTTTCGAAACCACTTCATTATTTCTATACTTGAATAAAAACATAGATATTATTAGGATTATTATAAATGAAGGCAGTATTACCCCTAGCATACATGCTAAAGCTCCAATAATACCTCCTATTTTATATCCTATAAATATTGCACTATTTACCGCTATCGCTCCGGGAGAAGATTGTGCAATAGCGATAATATCTAGAAATTCCTCATTATCTATCCATTTATTTTTATCCACAACCTCCACCTGTATCAGAGGAATCATTGCATATCCTCCGCCGAAGGTAAATGCTCCAATCTTAAAAAAAGTTAAAAACAATTTTATTATAGACATAAGTTTTCACCTACTACCACTCTATCATGTCCTGATAAATCCTTTATTATCTCAATTTTTTTGAATAATCCGCTATTTACTAAAAGCTCTTTAACATCTTGCCCTTGGTTATATCCTATTTCAAAGGCTATAACTCCATTATCTGTGAGGTATTTACTCAAATCTTTAACTATTTCTCTATAATAGTCTAATCCATCCTCTCCACCATCTAATGCTGTCCTAGGTTCATATTTGGATACTTCAATTTGAAGTTTTTCAATCTCATCAGTAGGTATATATGGCGGATTAGACACTACAACATCTATATTATTATCTAAATTCAGTGTTGATAAAGGCTTAAATAGACTGCCTTCTAAAAATAATACTCTATCCTCTAAACCAAATTTTTTACTATTTTCTTTAGCCACATCTAAAGCCTTCTTACTTATATCAATAGAGTATACAAATGCATTTTTTAAATAGTAAGCTAAACTCAACGTAATTGCTCCACTACCAGTACCTATATCCACAATATTAATTCGTTTTTTACCTTTTAGGAGACTGTTATCCACAATTTCAATAACTTTTTCCACAAGTATTTCTGTATCAGGTCTCGGAATTAAAACACCTTCTGCAACATTAAATTCGAGGCCCATAAATTCCTGTTTTTGAATGATATACTGTACTGGGTATCCTTCTCTTCGTCTATTTATAAATTCGAAAAATTTATCCACAGTTTCCACATTGACTTTATCGTTTGGATGTGTATAAATATATAATTTATCAACACTCAGTGTATAACATAATATAAGTTGTGCATCAAGAAGAGGGGTTTTAAAATCCCCCTCATTTAATATATTCATCCCCTCTTGTAATAAAGATTTTATAGTATAATCTCTTACCAAATGTCTGCCTCCTTATCTTCAACCAATACTCCTTTTAGAGCTTCAATAGCTACTTCTAACTGCAAATCGTCTGGTTCGCTAGTAGTTATTTTCTGCAACATAAGTCCAGGATATGAAACGATTTGAGCCAATTTGCTATCACTTCTACCCGTATATTTATTTATTTCATACGATATTCCTGCTATTACTGGTAGTAAAATTATTCTCAATATAAATCTTAATAGTGGATTTGGCCATCCAAATAATGAAAATACAAGTATACTTACTATCATTACCATAAAAATAAAACTTGTACCACATCTAGGATGAAGAGTAGTATATTTTCTTGCATTTTCTACTGTCAATTCTTCCCCATGTTCATAACAGTGTATTGTTTTATGTTCGGCTCCATGATATTCAAATACTCTTTTCACATCTTTCATTTTAGAGATGCTATAGACATATATTAGGAAAATGAGAACCCTTATTACTCCTTCTACTAGATTAAGTCCTAAATTGCTGCTAATTTTTGTTTTCAAAAAGTTAGTTAAATACGAAGGAGCTAATATGAATAATAAAATTGTGAAAAATAAAGATAAAATAACTGATAGGTAAATCATTATATCTTCAGTTTTATCTTTGAATACTTTTTCTAAAGCTTTGTCTATAACTCCCGGCTCTTCTTCCTCTACTTCATAAACTTCTGCTGAATACATCAATGATTTGACTCCTACAATCATTGCCTCTATTAGTACAACACTTCCTCTTATAAAAGGTAATTTAAGAAAGCTGTATTTTGATGAAACTGAATTTACAGGTTCTTTTTTTAGTTTGATATTGCCATTTGGCTCTCTTACTGCTATAGCTATTTCTTTAGGCCCTTTCATCATCACTCCTTCTATTAGCGCCTGTCCGCCTATACTAGTTTTGTGTTTAGGTTTGTTAAATGCATCTTTTATTTTTGATATCATGCCTCTCGCTACTCCTTATATTATTTTCTATATAATTACATTATAACTCATTTTATTATGATATAACAAGAAGGCTATAAATACAAAAAAACAAACATATACCCTTTGGACATATGTCAAACTGTTAACAAACTTATTCTCTCAAGTATTTTATGAAAATAAAAGCGAATGCTTGAAAGAATTTAGTTAAAAAACTAGGCGAAAATTTTAGAGAAAATCCGTAGGTTTGACAGGAGGTCAAACCAGCATCCTACAAGATAGGATGTCTTGATTAGGTGCGTTAGGATTTTCTAAAAATTTGAGCCTTAAGTTTTTTCTAAATTCGTCCGCATGAGCGTTATTTTCATAAATATTTAAAAATATAAGTTTATAAGCAGCCTGACATATACCCTTCAGATATATGTTTGTTTTTCGTTATTTTTCTATTGTGATATTTATTAAATTTCTCTGTCTAGTTTTAAATCCTCTATATCAAATACCCTTAGACTGTCATTGATATCCTTTTCCATTGCTAGCTTACCATATTTGTCTACTTCATTTCTGTCTTTAGGGCCATGGTGTAGCGAAGCAGCTCCTCCAATACAGCCTCCTACACATGCCATACCTTCTATGAAGTTGCCGTTTAATCTGTTTACCATAGCCATTTTTAATGCTTTATCACATTCTTTTATTCCATCGCATACTACAGGTTTAAATTCTACATCTATTTTTTCGCTGTCTATTACATGTCTTACTGCTTCAGTTACTCCTCCAGTTCTTGCGAAAATTCTACCAAAGAATGAAGCATTGTCTAATACTCCTTCTTCACAGTACTCAAGTTTTATCTCTGCCGCATCTAACATTGCAGCCAATTCTTCAAAAGTTATTACATAGTCTGTATCGCCTACTAAATCATCCTGCTTTATCTCCATTTTCTTTGCTGTACAAGGCCCTATGAAAACTACTTTAGCCTTGTCGTCCATACTCTTTATTAGCCTCGATACTGCAATCATTGGCGATACTGATTTAGATATTTTATCTGTAAGCATTGGATATTTCTTACGTATATAAGAAACAAATGCTGGGCAGCACGAGCTAGTCATAAACTTCTGATTTTCTATCGTTTCAGCAAACTCTTTTGCCTCATGTTTAGCTACTATATCTGCACCTAAAGCAACCTCTATTACATCATGAAATCCTAATTTTTTTATTCCACTTACAACCTGCTCAATCTTCGCATATGTAAATTGACTTGATATAGCTGGGGCTATAATAGCATAAACCCTTATGTTTTCATTATTTTTCGCCTCTTTTATTAAATTTATAACATCAACTATGTAAGACTTGTCCATTATAGCTCCAAATGGGCATTGATATACGCATGCTCCACATTGTATACATTTTTCATTATCTATAACTGCTTTTTTATTTTCATCTATCGAAATAGCTCCAACTGGGCAAGCTTTTCTACAAGGTCTCATAACGTCTGCTATTGCATTATATGGACACACTTGACTACACCTTCCACACTCAATACATTTACTACTATCTATGTACGCTTTATGCCCAATAATACTTATAGCATCAACAGGGCATACATCCATACACCTATGAGCTAAACAGCCTCTACAAGCCTCAGTAACAACAAATCGCTCAATAGGACACTCATCACAAGCACAGTCGATTACTTCGATTACATTTTCATTATCTTTATTTCCACCCATAGCCAACTTTACTCTTTCGGCAATTATAGCCCTTTCTTTATATATACAACATCTAGTAGTCGCTTCTGGCCCCGGTACTATTTTATTTGGAATTTCATGATATTTCTCTTCTAATTTTCCTTCCATTGCTAATCTAGATACTTCTCTTAAAACCTCATATTTTTTGATTTGAACCTGACTTTCAAACTTCCTCATTTTTTATCCTCCTTTAATTTTACTATACATATGTTACTTTGACTTCTTTCCCCAATTTTTTCATAAGTTTTTCTAATTCTTCTATCTCTTTAAGCTTTATACTAAGATCTATAGGAAGATCAGGATTTTGATGAGCTGGATTAACAGCTTTACCAACCCAAAGATTTAAATGTGTACAGTCTTCAATTAAGGCTTTAGCTAACAAAGATGCTCCATCTGTTCCCTTTATGTTAAATATTTTATCAGCTTTTGATGAAGTGTCTATGTACCTCTTTATTTTTTCAACTGCCTTACTTAATGTAAGTACACCCTCAGTTACCAAATCTATTCCCCTTATTCTAGCTATAGGAGGGACTTCAGCAGTTGCAGTGCTAATATCAACTTCTATATCTCTATTTAACTCTCTGCTTACTATTTTAGCAGCAGTACCACCACATACTATCTTTTTACCTTTGCTTTCCATAAAATTTTTTACTAACCAACTGTCTTTCTCTTTGTCTTCAGGAGGTCCGGCAAATAAATTTATTATTTCCGGCTCCCTTATTCTTACTGCTACTACTGTAGTATCATCTCCCGGCTTGTCCATATATAGACATTTACAAGTTTCTATTAGACTCTTAGATATGGTTTTAGCAGACTTTCCTTTTTTTATCTGTCTTTTTAAATAATCCGATACATTATCCCACTGCCAACCTAAGTTAAGTATTCCTCCTACCCCAGCATGAATAACTCCATCACTGACCATCACAATGGTGTCTCCTTGTTTTAATTTAAAATTACTTTCGAGCACAACTTTACCATTGACTTTTACTTCTCTTTTATCTAAATCGATTATCTCTCCATCCCTTATAAAAAATAAAGGCGGGGTATCATTCTCCACTATATAGACATTTCCATCATCTTGAATTTTTATAATTCCAAGCGTAGAATATGCCAGCTTCCTCACATTGCAGACCGGAAGGGTATTTGTTATTGTATCAACCGTTTCATAAATACTAGCTCCTTCCTTCAACATCGTCCCTGCAATTTTAGTTGTCAGAGTTGCTAAAATATTTGCCTTTACCCCACTTCCCAATCCGTCAGCCATAACAATTATTATACTATCGTCCGTACGTATTACTTCTACTTTATCCCCACATAACTCCTCACCGCTCTTATTGATACTATCATAAGAAACATCAACAAAATAATTCATTATATATCACCTGCTTCACCCAAAGCAATCTCCTTAAGTTTTGTTAAAATAACTTTTGTTTCAGCAGTAGTCTCTCCCAACAAGCTAGCAATTTCTTGAGCTACTCTCATCTGTTTCTCAATAACCTTCTGTGCCCCATTTATAGTCTCTGCTTTAACCCTAGCTAATTCTTTCTTATTCATCTCTTCCGCCGTTACGTCTGTCATAATAGCCATGATGATTTTCTGTTCCTCAAGGTATACAATGTTTGCATAGAATACTAAACCGTATTGTGGATAAGATATTTTCTGACCTATTAGGTTTTTCTTCGATTCTTTAACTTTATAGAAATAATCATCTTCAATTAGAGTCGAAATAGGCTTATTTTTGATTTCGTCAGCTTTTATTCCAAATAATAACTCTGCTTTAGGATTGAAATCTAAAACATTCATATTCTCATCCAATAGGATAATTACATTAGGAGTATTTTCAAATATCACATTCCTTATGCTCTCAGCTTTAGCTCTCATAAAAGGCAAACACATGCTAATTTCCGACATTCCATTATATACAGCCTGTGCCTTTTCTCTACATGTCCTGTATCCGCATGAATTACAATTAAGCTCATCTTCTTTTTTGTATTTTCCCATACTCCTTAATATCTTTTGTATCTCCTCTTCACTAGCTATTTCTATTTTCAATTCTTTATTGAAGAATTTCTTTGAAAAATCTAATTCTTCAATAGTACAAATCTCACCACTTTCACATTTTTCTTTTTTCCTTACGTAATCTTTCACTCTTTTTTCTCTAATATAGAAATTTGTTTCATCTTTTGGCATACCAGGTCCACCTATACAGCTGCCTTTACATATATTAAGTTCAACACAAACTCCACTTATAAGATCATTTTTAATACACTCCAATATATCTTTACATGCATCTACCCCATCGACTTGTATCATCTCATATTTATTAGAAATATTCTTATCTAAACAATTAGCAAGTATCCCTCCTTTAATTGGAAAAGCACATCCTTTTTTATATGATTCAGTATCAAAGTTTTGTGGCTCAAGTTCTTTTATGTTAATCTTTTCTTCTTTTAACCAATTAGCTATTTCATCAAAAGTTAAAACAGAATTAATAGTATCATCATGCTGAAATTCATTCGCTTCAAGCTTTTTAGCAATACAAGGCCCTATGAATACTACATAACTATCCATTCCATATATCTTCCTTAATAGCTTACCATGTGCTATCATAGGCGAAACTACTGGAATCATATACTGTATTAAAGATGGATAGTATATTTCAATTAGATAGTTAGCTGAAGGACAACTTGTAGTAATAAGATTTTTATAAGTCCCCTCTTCAATGTATTTAGAGTATAAATTTGAAACAATTTCTGCTCCTACAGCCGTTTCTTCAACAACATCGAATCCTAATTTTTTTAAAGCCGTTACTATTTGTCCTTCGTTATTCAGATCAAAAGCTCCAGCAAAGGAAGGAGCTATACTAGCAATAACCTTTTTCCCATCTCTTATGGCTTCTTTAACATCCTCAACACTACTCATTATTTTTATTATCCCTTGAGGACAGACACTTTGACAATAACCACATGAAATACATCTTTCAGTAACGATTTCTGCCTGATCTCCTATTATCTTAATAGCCTTAGACGGACATGAACGTAAGCATTTGTAACAATTATTACAATTGCCTTTCTCAAATTTAATCAAATTCACCATTATACCCTCCCAGCAACATACTGCTCAAAAAAGTCGTCCACTGTTTCTTCACTGACAGAAATGATAGTGCCTTCATCGATTTTAACTGATACTGCTTTAGTACACTCTCCAAGACAAAAAGCACCTTTAACGACAACCTTATCTTCTAATTTTCTTTCCTTAATTATCTCTTGAAGTTTATTTATTACATTATACGCACCCTTCAAATGACATGCACTACCAATACATACATGGATTGTCAACATATTTTTTCCTCCTTTAGGCTTTGTTAATTTTTAAACAATATTTGGCAAAAATTTTTTAGCTTACACTTAAAATATACTACTTTATTATCCTTTTATCAAGATTTTTGTATATAACAATTAACAAAATAGAATACGGGTAGCATTTTTAAATACTACCCTTTAATAGCTAGAATAAATAAAATCATTTTTATATTATTCCCTTGGAACTTGATGGTGCAGTCTACATCTAGCCTCATAACTCTCTTTAGCACCAACTAAAATAGTAGGTTCATTATAATTAGCAGGCTCTCCATTAATTAATCTCTGAGTTCTATTTGCAGGATTTCCACAGATTACACACACAGCCGTTAACTTATCCACAAACTCTGCTATCGCCATTAGATCAGGAGTAGGTCCAAATGGCTCCCCTCTAAAATCCATGTCTAATCCGGCTACTATTACTCTTAACCCTTTATCTGCTAAACGTCTACATAAATCCACAATTCCATCATCAAAGAACTGCACTTCATCAATGCCTACAACTTCCGTATCATCCCATAATAATTTATGTATCTCGTCAGAATTTTTTACCGGTATAGCTTTTATCTTCTCTCCATTATGAGAGACAACTTCATCAACACTGTATCTATCATCAATAGAAGGCTTAAATACTTGAATTTTCTGCCTAGCTATTTGAGCCCTTCTCAATCTTCTTATGAGTTCTTCACTTTTACCACTATACATAGGCCCAACTACTACCTCAATCCAACCGTGATGATTAGGTCCGTACATTTAAAATTCCTCCTTAATTAATTAGCGAATAATAATTAACTATGAACATTCAAAAAATAAAGGCTAGAAGCCTCATGGCATCTAACCTCTCGAACATATCCTGATTAGTCAAGACCGTATTTCTTCTTAAATTTCTCAACACGTCCGCCTTTATCTACAAGTTTTTGTTTCCCTGTAAAGAATGGATGGCATTCAGAACAAATTTCCACTCTAAGTTCTTCTTTTACTGAACCAGTTTCAAAAGTATTTCCACATGCACAGTGTACTCTAGCTTTTTTGTATTCTGGATGAATTCCTTTTTTCACCGAAATCACCTCTCTTCCAAAATCATTCTTTTCTGTCATATTATATTCAATATAATTATCCAGTTTTCAACTAATACATTATAGCATATTAATAATCTTATTTCAATAAACATAAGTAAATTAATCCCAAATCCTATTTCTCATATTCTCAATAAATTCTTCGTTAGTCTTAGTTAGTACTAACATATTAATAATTTTTTCTATGACTTCTGCTGTCGGATAGTTGCTTAAAGCCTTTCTAATGCTCCATATTGTCTCTAGCTCTTTTTGATTTAACAATAAATCTTCTCTTCTTGTGCCAGATTTATTGATATCAATCGCTGGAAATATTCTCTTTTCAGATAGTTTTCTATCTAAATGAATTTCCATATTCCCTGTACCCTTGAATTCTTCAAAAATTACATCATCCATTCTACTTCCAGTTTCTATTAATGCAGTAGCTAATATTGTAAGGCTTCCTCCATTTTCAATATTTCTTGCTGCCCCAAAAAATCTTTTTGGTTTGTGCAAAGCTCCGGGGTCTAATCCTCCTGAAAGTGTTCTACCAGTTGGAGGTATTGTTAAATTGTATGCTCTTGCTAATCTTGTTATACTATCTAAAAGAATAACAACATCTTTGCCATGCTCTACTAGCCTCTTTGCTCTTTCGAGTACCATCTCTGCTACCTTTATATGGTGCTTTGGAGGCTCATCAAATGTCGAATAAACTACATCCCCTTTTACAGACCTCTGCATATCCGTAACCTCTTCTGGTCTTTCGTCTATTAGCAGAACTATAATCTCTATATCTGGATAGTTTTCTGCAATACTATTAGCTATTTTCTTTAATAGTATAGTTTTACCTGCTTTAGGAGGAGCAACTATCATACCCCTTTGACCTTTACCTATAGGAGCTATTAAATCTATTATTCTTGTAGACAATTCTCTTGAAGTGGTTTCTAAAGTTATCCTTTCATTAGGATATATAGGAGTTAAAGTATCAAAGTCAGGTCTATTATTTGCTGTCTCTGGGTCTTCACCATTAACTTTTTTCACATATAAAAGAGCCTTATATTTTTCTCCTGATTTTGGCGGTCTTGTTATACCAAAAATTTTATCTCCAGTTCTTAAATTAAATCTTCTAATCTGCGATGGAGATACATATATATCTTCCGCTCCTGAAAGATAATTTTCTGATCTCAAAAATCCATAACCATCACTATGAATCTCTAATATTCCCTCTGCCGTACTAATCTCATCACTTCTTTCTATTTCTTCACTTAACCTTTCGGGTAATTCCTGCTTATGTCTTTCTTTTTCTTCTAACTTAGCTACCGCTTCTTTTGTTTCTGCCGATTTTCCATTTTTATAATGTTCTAATATTTTTTCAATCAACTCAGCCTTTTTATATTTAGAATAACCTTTTATGCCTATTTCTTTAGCAATCTTTCTAAGTTCATCTATCTTTTTACTATTTAAATCAGAACTGTTCAAAGCTTCACCTCCAGAACATATAAAGCTTCCTATCAACTTCTATATATTTATACAACATATGGGAACATTATAGGAAAGAACTTCTAGACAGGCTTCATTAATGTAATGATAGCACTTTATTATTGGTAAGTCAAGGATACAATCTCTCTTTATGTTTACATACCAAAAAATAGACGAATATTGCCTTTACTTTTCTGCTCATATATTATTTTTTTCTCATTATCAATTATTTCAATATATTTACTTTCTATATCATTATAATCGTATATATTCATAATAATTATATTCCCATGCCAGTAAAATTCTAAAGTCGATACTAGCTTTACATTACCTTTCGGCAATTTGTCAATTATAACTAAATTACCTTTAGAAATCTCTTCTTCTATATATTGAGGAAAAGCATGTATTAACCCTATATCAGAATGTAAAGTCTTTTCGTATTCATTATTAAAATTTAAAGTTTTTTCTATCATATAGCTGCTATAATACATTTTTGCCAATGTATTATCTACTTTCATATATGTAGGAGGAAAACGAGAGCATTCCCTAAACAATAAAATCCTTCTGACGCATTATAGTATTTGTCTTTAAATTCTATTATATTATGTCCCTTTACTTCTATTCTATAAGTAGAATCATCTTTGATAAAATCGAACACATATGGCTGCACATTAGGTAGCCATTCGCTTGCAACGTAATGTATTGTAAGTGGAGAGAGAATTTCTCTTAAATCAATCATTTTAAATAATTCATTTTCTGTTATCTCTACTTTTTTATTTGTTATTGGATTAGAAATTATTACTTTGTCCCAATTTTTTATATTTATCCACTCAAAAATATAAGTTTGTCAACAAGCTCATCGGAAGATTAATCCCCCGCTACTAGATTTATAACTTATTAAATAAATTTATTTTGCATAATCTGGTTTTTTGTCCAGCTTGTGAATTGACTCAATAAACCTTACCGTACCCGTTTCTGCTCTTGTTACCATTGAATGTGTTTTTGCCATATTGTTTTGGTAATATACTACTCCTTTTAACAATTCGCCATCGGATACTCCTGTAGCAGCAAAGAATATTTCATTACCCTTTGCTAAATCTTCCATTGTCAATACTTTATTAACATCAGTAATTCCCATTTTGTAACATCTTTCAAGTTCAGCTTCGTCCATTGGTACTAATTTGCCTTGAAATTCTCCCCCCATACATTTTAATGCAGCAGCAGCTATAACTCCTTCTGGAGCTCCTCCTATCCCCATTAATATATCAACTCCCGAATGTTCAAAACAAGTTGCAATTGCAGCAGCAACATCTCCATCTCCAAATAGTTTAATTCTCGCTCCTGCTTTTCTTATCTTTTCTATTAGTTCTTTATGCCTCGGTCTATCCAACAATGTTACTGTTAAATCTGATATGCTTTTGTTTAAAGCATCGGCAACCGCTTTTAAATTTTCTTCCACTGGAGCATCAAGATGAATTCTACCTGCTGCTTTTGGACCTACTGCAATTTTATTCATATACATGTCTGGTGCATGTAATAGGCATCCACGTGGAGCTATTGCAACTACAGAAATAGCATTAGGTAATCCCTTAGCTACTGCAGTAGTTCCATCAAGAGGGTCTACGGCTATGTCCACTTTAGGACATCCTTTTTGTGCTTTTCCTATTCTCTCTCCAATATATAACATTGGAGCTTCGTCCATTTCACCTTCTCCAATGACTACAACTCCATCTATGTTTATAGTGTCAAACATCTTCCTCATACCGTTAACCGCAGATTGATCTGCTATTATCTTATCTCCTCTCCCCATATGTCTAGCACATTCTAATGCAGCGGCTTCAGTTACCCTGACAAGATTTAGTGCTAATTCTCTATCCATAATGTGTCCCCCTTTATAATAAATATTACAATTATAGTATATTCTATTTTTATATAGTATGTCAAAATATATATTATATTTTTATAAAGTATAACTTAAAAATTAAAAATTGAAAAAAAGACAAAAAATAGACCTGAATTAATCAGGTCTAATCTTTATAATCTATACTTGCCCATATTTTTTCATCAATCTTATTAATATATCATTCTTATCCAATTTGTGTCTTGCTTCTATGAATCTTATTGTACCTGTTTTAGCTCTCATGACTACCGAATGTGTCTTAGCATAGTTATTCCCATAGTATACTACTCCTTTTAATAGGTCGCCATCTGTAATTCCTGTTGCAGCAAAAAATACTTCTTCTCCTTTAACTAAATCCTCTAATGTTAAAACCTTCTTAATATCTTCATCACTCCATCCTAATTGATGACATCTTTCAACCTCTTCATCTGACATTGGATAAAGTATGCCCTGCATTTCTCCACCCATACATTTTAACGCTGCCGCTGCTATAACTCCTTCTGGGGCTCCTCCTATCCCCATTAATACATCGACTCCTGTATCTTCAAAACCGGTAGCAATAGCTGCTGCCACATCACCTTCACCGAACAGCTTAATTCTTGCACCTACCCTTCTTACTTCCTGTATCATCTGATAATGTCTAGGCCTATCCTGAATTATTACGGTTAAATCTGATATGTCCTTATTTAATGCTTTAGCAACTGCTTTCAAATTATCTTCAATAGGAGCTTCAATATCTATTTCCCCTGCCGCTTTTGGACCTACAGCTATTTTTTTCATATATGTATCTGGTGCATAAAGCAAACAACCTCTAGGAGCCATAGCTATTACCGATATTGCATTTGGAAGCCCTTTTGATACTAAACTAGTTCCATCTAATGGATCAACAGCAATATCTACCTCTATATCATCTATTGTACCTGCTCCGATTTGTTCACCAATATATAACATAGGAGCTTCGTCTAATTCTCCTTCGCCTATAACTACCGTTCCTCTAACATTTACTAACTCAAAAGCCTCTCTCATTCCATCTACTGCTGCTTGGTCTGCTCCATTTTTATCTCCTCTACCCATGAATTTAGCCGAGGATAATGCAGCTATTTCAGTAACACGTACCAAAGATAGTGATAAATTTCTATCTAAAATCATTTCTTTCACTCCCCTAATAACATACTAAAATTAAAGGATAAGTAAAGATTAAACTTTACCTATCCTCTTATCTGCTACTTTTTAGCATTTTCCCAGTCTTTCAAGAATCTTTCTATACCTTTATCTGTCATTGGATGATTAAGCATTTTTGTAAATACGCTATAAGGTATAGTTGCAATATGTGCTCCTAATTTTGCTGCTTCTATTACGTGCATAGGATGTCTTATGCTTGCAGCAATTACTTCTGTATCAATACCATGTATATCAAATATTTCTACTATATCACTAATTATATCCATTCCGCTATTTCCTATATCATCCATTCTCCCTGCAAATGGACTAACAAATGTTGCTCCTGCTCTTGCCGCTAATAATGCTTGACTAGCAGAAAATACTAAAGTAACATTTGTTTTGATACCTTCCTTGCTTAAAACTTTAACTGCTTTAAGCCCTTCTTTCGTCATAGGAACTTTAATGACTATATTTCGGTGAATCGCTGCTAAATCTTTAGCTTCTTTTATCATTCCATCTGCATCAAGGCTAATCACTTCGGCGCTAATTGGTCCATCTACAATTTTAGCAATTTCTGTTATTACTTCTTTAAAATCTCTACCTTCTTTTGCAATAAGTGAAGGGTTTGTCGTAACTCCGCAAATTACTCCCCAGTCGTTTACTTCTCTAATTTCATCTATGTTCGCCGTATCAATAAAGAGTTTCATTTTTCCCCTCCCAATATTTAAGCTCTGCCAGCTGAACCAAACATTATCATCTTTTCAATTATTACTTTTTTCATTTCCTCTCTAGCAGGGCCTAATATTTTTCTTGGATCATATACATCAGGATTATTTTCAACAAACTCTCTTACTCCTTTATTAAATGCCATTCTGATATCTGTATCTATGTTTATTTTATTAACACCAAGACTTACTGCTTTCTTTATGCTTTCTTCAGGCACACCTGATGATCCATGAAGCACTATTGGCATGTTTAATCTTTCTTTTATTACTTTTAATCTGTCAAAGTCTAGTTTAGGTTCTCCTTTGTATGGGCCATGTGCAGTTCCTATAGCTATTGCAAGGTAGTCTACACCTGTTTCTTTTACAAATCTTTCAGCTTCATCTGGATCAGTAAATGTAGCATCTCTTTCATCAACTGTTATATCATCTTCAGTTCCGCCAATTTTACCAAGTTCTGCCTCTACTGATACTCCAACAGCATGTGCTATTTCTACGACTTTTTTAGTGATTGCTATATTTTCTTCTAATGGATACTTTGAACCGTCTATCATTACTGAAGTGAATCCATTTCTTATACATTTCATTATTTGTACGAAATCTGTACCGTGATCTAAATGGATAGCTACAGGTACTTTAGCAGTTTCAGCAGCTACCTTAGCCATTGCCGCTATGTACTCTACCCCAGCATACTTTAATCCGCCTTGACTAGCTTGCAATATTACAGGCGAATTTGTTTCTTTAGCAGCTTCAATAATAGCTTGAACTATCTCCATGTTGTTTACGTTAAATGCTCCTACTGCATATCCTTTTTTATGAGCGTCTAAAAGAATTTCTTTTCCTGATACTAACATAAATACCCCTCCTTCTTTATTTAACACAATACTATTATAATAGATTAATTACTATTTATCCACATAATTATTTGTCCAGCGATATTTGTTATTCTCTTTTATCTGTTTGAATTTCAATTTAGTATCTGTAGTATTAGCTTTTTCTATCACTATCATTATTCCCAAATTTAATATCTATACATTGAAGAAAATATTTGTGCATCTGTATCTCATCACATTCTAATATTTTTTTTAAATCTTCTTCTGTTTCTGCATAAATCAAATGTGTACTGCCACATTCTGCGCATTTTAATTCTATTCTATCAGGATATAAATCTGTTCGAATACTGTCCGAACCACAGTCGCAGAATATTTTGCCTCTACTATCCATCTCTCTAATTCTATCTATAATCTTCATCATAATTTCAAAATTTTGAAAGTAATCATAAAACCCTAATTCGCTTAGTATTTCTTCAAAATCTTTTTCATTTTCCTTTACTAACTGTTTTATATCATAATTTTTCCCTATAAAAGATATTTCAATTCCTGTTTCTATACATCTTATAATTATCTTACCTTTTAATAATCTTCGTAAACTATATTTGAACACATGAATATCCTGACAAGCAAAACAGAATAATTCTATCCAAAAATTTTTATAATCCTTCGTTTTTATTATGGCTTTAGATTGCCCACAATCACATTCTAAAATTATTTTTTTACTTCTGCTAAAATCAAATAAGGAAATATTATGTATAGTAATTTCTCCACATATATCACACCTAATCGCAATGGCAATATTACAATCAATTAACAAACCATATGCACCTCCTTCCCTTAATACTTCTTCATTTGTTTTATAAATCCTTCTTTAATAGTTAACGAAAAAAACGGCTTATAAAGCCGTTTTACTTTCTCTTGATATTTAATATCTCTCTTGCTTCATCTGGTGTAGCTACTTCTCGTCCTAATTCATGTGATAATCTAACTATTCTCTCTACTAATTGAGCATTTGATTTAGCTAATTCACCTTTTTTATAATATATATTATCTTCAAACCCTACTCTAACGTGTCCTCCTAATAATATGGCTGCAGTAGCAAGTGGCAATTCGTATCTTCCTATACCTGCAACAGTCCATGTTGAACCCTGTGGTATGCTTTCAACTAAATACAACAAATCTCTTATTTCTCCTGGTATTGCGCCCGGAACACCCATAACAAAATCAAAATGAAGCGGTTCATCAATCAAACCTTTTTTGACTAATGCTAAGGCATTTTTTATCATACCTCTTTCAAATATTTCAAGTTCAGGTTTAACACCTAACTCTTTCATTCTCTTTGCAAATTTTTCCATATACTCTTGTGAATTCATAAATACATCTGGACCAAAATTACATGTGCCACAGCTTAATGTAGCCATTTCTGGTCTTAATTCAACGGGCTGAAGTCTCTCCTCTGGTGTATGCCATACTGCTCCACCTGTAGATGGCTGGAATATTACAGGACATTTAGCCTCTATTCTTTCCTTTATCTCTTTGTATACCTCATAATCTTGTGTTGGATTCCCGTCCTTATCCCTCGCATGTATATGAACTATTGATGCACCTGCCTTATAGGCTTCGTAGGCAGCCTCCGCTATTTCTTCTGGTGTAATTGGAAGATTTGGCTGCTGTTTTTTTGTTACTTCTGCACCTGTTAATGCAGCTGTAATTATAAGTTTTTGCATTGTTCTTTCCTCCTTTGCTTGTCCTTTGGCACAACACAAGTTCCTACTGCTCTACAAACTACTATTGGCTCTTCAAGAACATCACATGCCGACTCATTTATATCTGGTCTTGGTACTATAACCTTTCTTGCCTCAAATTTCATCTTTCTTGATGTATTGCCAACTTTAATTATTTCACCTACTGCTTCAATATAATCTCCTGCATAAACAGGTGCTGTAAATTCTACCTCTTCATATCCTGCAAAAAGCCCTTCATCTCCATCATGTCTTATAAGAAGTTCAGTAGCAACATCTCCAAATAATTGAAGCATTTTAGCACCATCTACTAAATTCCCCCCATAGTGCGCATCATTTGTGCTCATTCTAACTCTTATCATAGCCTTTTCCATATTCCTTACCCCCTATTTTTTTATATTCCAATTAAATTATACTAAATTTCTGAAAAAAACAAAATCTTTGTTTAAATAAATTAAAGTGGCAAATTTGCCACTTTAATTTTAATGAGATGAAACTAGCTATTAATTAACCACTGCAATAGAATATTCCATTATTAGCGAATTAATCTTTTCTTTTAACTCAAATACATCAAAAGGTTTTTGAACAATCATATCTGGCTTGATTACACCAAAGCTGCTATCTTGTACTATATCCTCATAGCCGGTAAGTATTACTACACAAATACGCTTATCAATTTTTCGTATGTTTTTTAATACCTCTTCCCCATTCATATCTTGTAGTTTCATATCTAATATTACAATATCAGGTTTAAATTCTGTTATCATCCTTATTGCTTTACTCCCAGTTTCTACTGCTATAACATCACAATCATTCTTAAAAATTTCTCCCAGTAGAACCCTTATTCCCTCTTGATCATCAACACAAAGAAGCCTGTACTTCCTCAAAAGAACTCCCCCCCGTAACCTATTAATAAATAATATATTCTACGTATGTTAATTTATTCCTTCTTATCTAATGATTTCTGTGAAAATTTTTTTAATTTTTTACACAAAAAGCAGTCAAAATAACTTTTGACTGCTTTTAATCTTCAATAGAAATTTTTACTATTAAGTTATTAATAATCTTAAATTCTCCTTTTTGTCCAACTTTTAAATCATCAATTATTGCATCTTCTTCATCTTCAAGTTCTATTTCAACATCTTTACTAATTATATACTCATATTCCTCATCATCTGTTTGGATTGTTAATTTTATTCCTGATTTATAATCAGTTATGGCTACTATCTTTCCCTCTATCTCTAATTCTAATGCTTTTGCTTTTATTAATTCCACTTTTCCATCTTCAATCTTGACTTCTATTTCCATTCCCTCTATAAGATCAGATAAATCGGCATCCCTACCCTCTATATTAATTTTAACATCTCTATCTATATCAAACTCATAAACTTCTTCTGATACAGTTATCTTTATACTATTTTCATCTATAGATGTTAAAATACCTTCTATTTCGTATTCATCTTCAATTTCTTTCCTTACTCTTTCCCTGTGAACAAAAATTTCTCTTATCCTGTTTTGCTTATCAACTATTACTGTAATTGTATCTCCTATATTGATATCTTCAAATCTTCCTCTTTCATTTTTGAATTTAACTTTAGCATCTTTTAAAACATCGAATATAGCTAACATTTGTTTTATTTGAACAGCAACTCTTCTAGGTTCTGCTTTAGAGATTTCTTTTACTTCTCCTGTATATCTTACTATTATTTTCTGAACAGAATCATCATTTTTTAATACTTCTATATATACTACTTCTCCATTTTCTAATTCTACTCTTACTCTATATCCTTTTTTGATGTCTGAAAAATCTATTCTTTTTTCACCATTATAAATTACGGTATTTTCATTTACAGTAAAGACTTTTAACTCTTTATCTATCTTAAGTACTAAATTCTGCTCATATATGTCATCAACTACTCCTATTATCTCTTTGTCATCTACATCACTGTCTACTTTATCATCTAATCTTGAAAACAATACTGCCATTTCAGCTCTAGTCATAGTTCCCATAGGATTAAATCTTTTTTGAGGATCTCCATTCATTAGTCCTAATTCATTAGCTAAATATACATATCCAACTGAACCTAACGGTACTGCTGGAGCGTCAACAAACGGCAGCTCATCTTTCATATGCTTTTTAGCTTCTTCTTCATAACCTAATGCTCTTATTACATATTTAGCTACTTCATGCCTTTTAGCTGGCCCTTGTGGATTAAAATACATCATATCAACATCATCTAGTATTCCTTTTTCATATGCTATATTTATATAACCTTTAGCCCATTCGCCTACCTTCTTACCTTTATATTTTTTAGGAAGCTCTCTTACTAATTTTGCTTGGTCCTGCCATCCCATTATTCTTAAACACATTATTATCGTTTCTAATTTTGTAACAGGTTTTTTAGGAGCATATATTCCTTTACCATACCCTTCTATAAGTCCCTTTTTAGCCATTTTTTCAATAGCTTTTCTAGCCCATGAATAACCCTCTAAATCATCAAATACTTTATTAGTCAAAAACGCTGTTTGATTAAATTTTTCAAATGTCTTTTCAACCTTCCAACTTTTATCTTTACCCCACCCTTTTGCAAATGAAGCTGAAATAGTTACTGAAAACAACATAGTAGAAACTACTATTAATGATACAACTTTCTTTAACACAACAAACACCCTCCTTATTTTTTTATAATATATATTCGGAGGGTGCATTGATATTTTGGGGGTGTTTTATTTAACTTTTTGTGTTACTATTATAGTTTTAGCAGTAAATATA
This sequence comes from Caloranaerobacter azorensis DSM 13643, assembly GCF_900129995.1. Taxonomy (GTDB): domain Bacteria; phylum Bacillota; class Clostridia; order Tissierellales; family Thermohalobacteraceae; genus Caloranaerobacter; species Caloranaerobacter azorensis. Next base: position 37,246 of record NZ_FQXO01000012.1, read on the forward strand.
CCGCCATCAAAATGTCCTATTGCTATTACTTTATCTCCTTTTCGTAAATTTCTAAATTTTATTCTATCTCCATCACTATCTATAAAAGATGTAAATTTAGTTATATCTATACGAACAACTTCCTTTTTGCCTGTATTGTAGTTAATTACAGATAATACTATGACTTCTGCATCATCATTTAGATATTCTATCTCTCCTTCGTATCTATCATTCTGCTCTATAGGCTCTACTTCCATTGAAATTATTTCATCACTTTCAATATCTAATTCAACAAAATAACCGAGCCTCAAATCATATATATTACCATTATCGTTGTCAATATCTATATCTATGTCTTTAGATAGATAATACGATACTTCCTTGCCGTCTTTGTTAACTATTGTTAGTTTAGGTCTATCGGCAATAAGTATTTCTTTAATTGTACCTTCATCTTCACTTTTGATTACTCTTGCTTCAATCTCTTTTATAACATTATATTCAACTTCTATTGCTACTTTATCTCCTCTCCTTAGATCAGTAATTTCAGCATTCTTATTATTTCTTTCTATATCCGCCCTTTTATAAACAGGAAATTCATATATTTCACCATTTTCGTCTTCAACTACTAAATTAGGCTCTGGTTTATACTTTATATCTTTTATAATACCTTTTATATGTTTATCTTTACTTTCTGCTACAATCTTAACTATCTTTTTATTTTTAACTTGTAATTCAACTAAATCTCCCTCTTTAATTTTATAGATGAATGACTCTTTACCATTTAAAATTACTTTCACATCTTTAGCTATATAAAAAGCTCTTGTTTCATTTTCCCCATTTTTTTCATATTCTATTGTAAGTATTGCCGGAGTCGTAAGAGCTAATGAATCTACTTTACCTGAATATTCTTCTTCTATACTTTTAACTTTCATTGATACTACTTTATTTTTGTTTGTAACTTCAGCCTCAACAGTTAACCCCTCTACTAACTCATTAAATTTTATCCTATCTCCATCCAATGTTATAATTGTATCTGAATTAACTTTATATATATTTTTCTGTTTATTCTCATCTTCAATAGTAACATACATTTCATTTGTAGCTTTCAATATACTCGATATAGTACCTGATATTGTTATAGTATCTTCATTAACTAAAATCTGCTCTATCTTCTCATTTTCATTAATATAGTCGTAAGCTATTGAAAGCATTTTTGCCATTATTGCACGATTTATAGGTGCCTTAGGATTAAATTTACCTTTTGAATCACCTTTTGAATTGATTATACCTTTTTGTATCATCATGTCTACATAAGGTGTGATTTGTGCAGGAATAATTTCAGCATCCTTAAATGGCAGCACTATTATAGTCTTACTTTTTGCTTCATCTTCAAGCCCCATAGCCCTTGTAAGGAATATACATATTTCTTCTTTAGTAGCAGGCGTTTTAGCTCTTCCACTCTTATAATACTCTCTTAAAACTTCTTCTGAAACTATACCCTTATGTAAAGCAACAGCAATACCATCATAAGCCCATGATTCAACCTTTAACTCATCTAATAGATGTCTATATTTATTTTTTATAGTTTCAATTGTACTATTATCCAATTTATATAACCTTGAAATCATAACTAAAGCTTGTGATTTTGTAACTTCCTTATTAGGTTTAAATGTAGCATCCGGATATCCTGTGATTATACCTAAATCCTTTACTTTTTTTATATAATCTTCTGCCCAATAGTTATCCGGTACATCTGTAAATATTTGTGCATATGCAGAAATATTAGTTAAATTTAAACTAAATATTAAGACTGAAAATAGCACTATTTTTGTTATCTTTTTAAAAATCTTCATACTTTAAAATACACCCTCTTTCTTATAAATTATAGAGATTTATCTATCTTAAATATATCTCTTGTAATTCTCTTTTACCTAATCCTGTACTATATTTAAAGTCAAGCAATGCAATATTATAATTATAAATTTGACTTGCTAAATCATTTTTTGCTCTCATAAGCTCTATTCTCGCTTTAGTAACATCATTTGGTGTTTTTTGTCCAGCTTCATATCCCAACATTGCTAATCTTAATGCTTCCTCTGATTTTTTTACTGCCATTTCGCAAGTTTTAATCTGTTTTTCAGCAGTTAAAAGTTTAATATAAGCCATTCTTACTTCCATTTCTATTCCCTTTTCTACCATTTCTAAATTCTTTATGGCTTCTTCAAGTCCTATTTCATATTCTTTATACTTGTATGTATTTTTAGGATATACTGCTTCTGCTGCTTTAAACACTAATTTTGTTAATTCTACTTTTTCTTTCACTGTCTTTAGCAGTGCATTGTTTTTAAGTGCTTTTTCTATAGAATCTTGTAATTCTATTTTATCATGTTTTTCGTATTGGATAATTTGATCGAGTTTTATTTCTTGATCTAATGGCAATCCCAAAATATTATTGAAATTCATTTTTTGAAATTGATAACCCATCTGTGCAGATGTATAAGATGTTTGAGCTTGAGAGACAGCACATTCCATTTCTAATAATTCTTGATTTGACAAAAGTCCAAGTTCAAACATTTTTTTACTTTGTTCATACTGCTTTTTAGCCAAATCCAAACTTTCTTTAGCTATTTCCACTCTTTTCAAAGCTTGCATCACATCATAATATGCTTTTTCTACATTATATTTTATTTCGTTCTGCTTTATCTCTTTGTTCCACTTAGCTATTTGAAAATTTAACTCTATTGCACGTTTAGTTACTCCCATATCATTTTTCATTTCTTCCATGATTTGCGCTGACATCTTCCAAGGTTCAAACGCCATTTTTTCCGAATCTTCTTTAGAGACCTCGTATTTATCTAGCCTTTTCATTTCTTTCTCATAAAATAATTCTGCTTTTTTTACATTTAAATCTTGAATTAAAATATCTCTATTATGTTTTAGTGCATAATCCACTGCCTGTTGCAAATTAAAATTCATCACTTTTTGACTACTATCACTATCGTCAGTACAATAACCTATAGAAATTACTGAAAATAGCAACATAAGAGCAGTTAATACCGTTAAAACTCTTTTCATTTTAAAAGTCCTCCTTTTACATAGCCTTTAATAAAAGATTATCCCATTTAATGCAAATTGTCAATATTTTCAATTCAAACTAAAGTATCAATTTTAAAAAAAAAGTACGGGCATCCGCCCGTACTCCCTAGCTTAATTATCTTTTGAAGAATAATACCTTAACTACTCCGTCTTCCATTAAGCAGTATAATGTGTCTCTGTTATCTCCTTCATCATCAACATCTGAGAAGTCTGCTTCTTCGAATTCAGCTTTTCCATCTTTATTAATTTCTACTCTGTATACTAATGCATCATCAGCAACTTTGTAAGTTACATCGTTTATATCAAAGTAACTTCCTGAAACTGAGTCTTCATCAACTGTACCATCTACAACACTGAATCCTGCTACTGTTATAGAACTCATGTTGTCATATACTGCATCAGCTACAATCTTAATTTGATCATCTGATAATAATTCGTAAACAACTACTGTATTTTCGTCTTTTTGCTCTTTAGCTTTGTATGTTTCTGTTCCATCTGGAGTAGCTATTTCATATTCATATTTATATCCGCTTGAAGCTATTTTATCTCTGTCTAGAACAAACGCTACTTTGTACTCTTTAGTTTCGCCTAAACTTACATTATTAGAATCTGTTATAAGCACAACATTTGCTTTTACTTTATCAGCTTTGAATTTTATACCAAGGTCATTTCCAGCTGTCTTTTCAATGTCTTCCCACTTAACATATTCAACAGTACCATCATCTTTAACTTGGAACATTACTGCGTTATCTACATAAACCTTATTTGCAGCTTCTGCTACTTTAATATAATCATATTTAGAACTAAATTCTTTAGCTGTATAATCTGATAAGCTACTAACTTTTTCTGCTTTAACTATCTCTTCATCTTCATTGATAGTAAACTTATAGAATGCATTTAATTTTGATGTTTGTTTGTCGTCAGCTTCCTCATTATATTCTTTTAATCCGTCAAATTTTTCGCTACTGTCATCGTTGCTAGGTATTGACACTTTATAAGTTACTTCTTTGATTTTATCATCAACTATCTTTTCTACTTTTACTCTTTCATCTAATTTGTCACCTTTAGCTACTACGAAACCATAGAATGTAGTTGTATCTTCTTCAACATCTGCTGCAATGTATACAACGTCTCCTTTGTTATTTAATAAAGCTTCAACATCTTTATCAAATAACTTATCTAAACCTTCTAAATCTGTACTGCTGTAATGTTCTCCTTCATCTGTTGACATATAAATATTAGATGCTACATCAATGTAATCTCCATCTATTCTTACTTGTTTATCATCACTGTCTATTCTATCGAATTCACCTTCTACTTTCTTATCTGTTGCTACAATGATGTATTTATCTGAAGCATACTCTTTATAATCGAAATACATACCTTCTTCAAGGTCTTTGTATTCAGCTGCTTCACCATTTATAACAACTGTCATTTTCTTAGCATCATCTAAATCTCTTATTGTTTTAGTTCTGTTTCCTTTAGTGTATACCAATTTGCTGTCTTTTACATCTTTAATTAAACCAGCTTCTTGTGGATCATAAGCTTCGATAGTTACTATCTCGTCTCCATTTAATACAATTTTAGCAAATAATCCGCTAGTTAATTTTTCATCATCATCTAATTTAGAACCGTCTTTGTACACTTTAGCTATTACTTTATCTTTGTCATTTAATGCGATATCATATGTTTTACCTTCGTTAAGAAGTTTGATATCTTCTAATTTCTCAACTTCTACATCTTTAGTATCTCCATTGATTTTAGCTATATAGTCATATTTAACTGTTGACTTAACTGTAATATCTAAAACTTTTCCGCTTTTAACCCATAATTTAACTATTGCATTTTCTAATCCAGCAAGTTTAATTCCGTCTAATACTTTGTACTCTTCTTTTTCTGTATAAGCTCCGTCTTTTTTCTCATTTACTACTATTTCTTTTTTATCTGTGTCTACTGAAACAACTTGAGCTTCAACAGTACTTAAACCTAATTTGTCAAGAAGAGTTTTGTCTGATTCTTCATATTGTTTTAAGTCACCATATCCTGTTTGAACCATCATTTTTACATCTAATGAATTGTCTAATAATTGAGCTACTATTCCTCTTGGAGCTGCAAGACCAATTACTCCATCTACACCATCAGTTACATCTTTCTCATCAGCTAATGCTAAATAACCTAATGGATATCCTCCTCTGTCTTCAGCAGCAGGCTTATATCCTAATGCTCTCATGATTAATGTTACTGCTTGTTCATAAGTTACAGGAGCATTTGGAGCAAAAGTTCCGTCTCCCATACCATTAACATAACCTAATTTTGAAGCTATGTTAATGTATCCTGATGCCCAGTGATCTGCAGGAACATCAGTGAATTGAGTAGCACCTTTAGCTGCATCAGCTGCTGCTTTTAAGTTTAATGTTCTTATAACTGCAGCAGTGAATTCTGCTCTTGTAATAGAATTGTTCGGTCTGAAAGTTCCGTCTGGATAACCGTTTAAAACACCTAGTGCAGTTAATCTAGCAACTGCATCTTCATATTTTGTACCTTCAACATCGCTTGGAGTAGCCGCTAAAGCAAAACTGAAAGTTCCAAGCACTAATGAAAGTACTAAAACTAGTGATAAAATCTTCTTCATTGTCAGAGTCCTCCTCCTTTTTGTATTTTAATTTTAATTGTGAAGAAGTTTGATCTTTTAAAGATATGTAGTTAGACTGCAACTTCTTCTTAACCAGCCTAACAGATTTTAAGGCATATTCGATAATGCCTATATCATATCACTAATTATAGCATTGACTAGATAATCAGTCAATGGGACAAGTTTTATTGTAATAAAATTGTAATATTGTGTAATTTTTTTGTCCTGCTACACTACCTATTATATATTAAAAAGAAGCAATTTACTATTACAATTATGTTACAGTTTAATTGCATTTATAAGTCATTGCCTCTCTTAATTATTACAAAAAAAGTATTTCTCCATAATATAGAGAAATACCTTCTTTACCTAAAAAATAAAAGTTAAACGATCATTAATGTTTAGTTTTAGCTGCTTTAATAAATTCTCTAAATAATGGATGGCTGCGAGTAGGTCTTGATTTAAATTCTGGGTGAAATTGTGATGCTACAAACCACGGATGATCTTTAAGCTCTATTATTTCTACTAATCTCTCATCTGGCGAAATTCCACTTATAATTAATCCTTTTTCTACTAATTTATTTCTAAATTCGTTACTAAACTCATATCTATGTCTATGTCTTTCATATATTAATTCTTCTTTATAAGCCTCTTTAGCTTTAGTGCCATCTACTAATTTACAAGGATATAAACCTAGCCTCATTGTTCCGCCCATTTCCTCTATATCCTGCTGTTCTGGCATAATATCTATAACCGGGAATTTTGTATTCGGATCAAGCTCTGAACTATGTGCTCCTTTAAGTAAGGCTACATTTCTTGCAAATTCTACTACTGCCATTTGCATACCTAAACATATTCCCAAGAAAGGTACTTTATTTTCTCTTGCATATTTTATCGCACATATTTTCCCGTCTATTCCTCTATCTCCAAATCCACCTGGCACAAGAATACCATCAGCATCTTTTAAAACTGACTCACAATTATTTTCATTAATTTGCTCTGAATGAATCCAATCTATATCTATTTCTACTTCATTGGCTATACCGGCATGTCTTAACGCTTCTGCTACAGAAATATATGCATCTTTTAATTCAACATATTTACCTACTAATGCAATTTTCACCTTTCCTTTTGGGTTTTTGAGCCTTTCTACTATATTTTCCCATTCAGTAAGGTCAGGCTCTCCACATTTAAGCCCCAAATGTTTTATAATCATTTGAGGAAGTCCTTCTTTTTCTAACATTAACGGTACTTCATATAGTGTCTCTGCATCTAAATTCTGTACAACATTGTTATAGTCTAAATCACAAAATAGTCCTATTTTTCGTTTTATTTCCTGCGAAAGCGGTCTTTCTGTTCTGCATACTATAATATCTGGCTGTATACCTATACTTCTAAGTTCTTTAACACTATGTTGAGTAGGTTTAGTTTTAAGTTCACCCGCTTTAGCCAAATATGGTACTAATGTAACATGAATATACATTACATTTTCTCTACCTACATCATATTTTATCTGCCTAATAGCTTCTAAAAATGGTAGACTTTCAATATCGCCGACTGTACCGCCTATCTCCGTAATAACTACATCTACTTCTTTTTCTTTTGCGACTCTAAATACCCTCTCTTTGATTTCATTTGTAATGTGAGGAATTACTTGAACCGTTCCTCCTAAATAATCCCCTTTTCTTTCTTTTTTAATTACAGACCAATAGATTTTGCCTGTTGTAACATTACTATTTTTGCTTAGGTTTATATCTATAAACCTCTCATAATGTCCTAAATCTAAATCAGTTTCTGCTCCATCATCTGTTACAAATACCTCACCATGCTGATATGGACTCATAGTACCTGGGTCAATATTAATATAAGGGTCAAATTTTTGAATAGTAACTTTAAGTCCTCTACTTTTTAATAACTGTCCAAGAGAAGCAGCAGTTATCCCTTTTCCTAAAGAAGATACCACACCGCCTGTAATGAAGATGTATTTGGTTGGCATTTGATAACCTCCTTTTTATACCTACATAACTATAGTATTTTATCCTACGTTAAGAAATATGTCAATGTTTCGATAATACATATTATACTCAAAATAACAAATTAAAAAGCATGCAAGTTAATCTCACATGCTTTTTTAACTTTTATTATCTATACTTCAATATCTTATTCTTCCAAAAGCACCTCCACAGCTTTTTGCAATTGTTTATCCTCATTATCCGGTCTTGCATATTCAATAATAGCTTTAGTTAAAGCATCTTGAGTCGTAAAATCTAATACTCCATAACTATATAATCCATGGTCTTTTTGAAATTTCTTTATTGCTTCAAATGTTACTTCATCAAATACCCCATCAGGTTTATTTACTTTATATCCTAATATTTCTAATATCATCTCTGCACCCAATACATCTAATCCTACAACTCCCATTGTTGGTTTTCTTGTTTTATCTAAAGTAGGAATCTTTGATAAATCTACTTTTGGCTTTAATGTGTTTTCTATTACTATATCCGGTTTAATACCTACCTCGTTAACCTTTCTCATTTTTGGGGTTAGGTACTCCGCTATTGTCATTTTTATACCACTACCATCTACTAGTGGAAAAACAGTCTGTACTGTACCTTTACCATAAGTCGTAGTTCCTATTATTATACCTGCCTTCGAATCTTGGATTGCTCCTGCAAATATTTCTGATGCACTAGCACTGCCACCGTTAACTAATACGGCTAGTTTATATTTGGGTTTTTCTAAATTCGAATTATATGTTTCAATAGTTCCATCTGCTTTTCTAATATTAACAATAGGACCTTCAGGAACAAAGAATTGAAGTACATCTACAACCTCATCAAGATATCCGCCGGGATTATTCCTTAAATCTATAATTAATTTTTTTATATCCTTTTCATCAAATATTTTTAATATATTCTTTAAATTTTCATATGTATTACTATTAAATTGTGATATTCTTATATATCCTATCCCATTATCCATAATCTTATATGTAATTGGATTTATCTTTATTATTTCTCTAGTTATATTAAAGTAAATGATACCATCTACACCTTTCCTTATTACTCCTAATTTTACTTGTGTTCCAGGCTTACCTCTTATCAGCGATGTCGCTCTATCTACTGTTACACCTTTAATATCAATATCATCTACCGTAACAATCCTATCTCCTGGCTTTATTCCTGCTTTAGCTCCAGGTGTCCCGTTAATTGGCGATATTACTGTTATATATCCATCTTTTTCAGTAATCTGAATTCCTACTCCTCCAAAATTACCCGATACCGACGTATTAAATTCCTTAAATTCCTCTGGTGAATAATAATTACTATATTTGTCAAGTTTACTGAAAACCCCTTTTATTGCACCCTCTATAAGTTCTTCTTCTGTAATTTCTCCTGCATAATTTGCTTTGACAAATTCAATTATTTGTCTTAGATATTCTAAATCTTTCGCTGGAATTTGAGTTTCCTCTCCATTTGCATATATAACACTACTAGAAAAAATTATAATAATAGAAAGTAATAATGCTGAAACTCTTTTTAGACGCAATCTCACCATCTCCTTCTGTCATAATCACTTAAAAATATTCTATAAAATCTGTTGAAATCCTTTCAAAAAAAGAAAACTCCTGATGGAATATTCCACCAGGAGCTTTCTTTACATTCTATTAAGCACTTCTAATAATCTATAAATCATCACTGCAGCTTGTGCTCTATTTGCAGTATCTTTTGGTGCAAATTTATTTTCCCCAACACCATTAACAATTCCCTTATTATAAGCTATACCAACTGCTTCTTTAGCCCAGTTAGAAATTTCCTCTTTATCCATAAAAGATAATTGTGAACTATAATCAGCATCCGGATTTAGATACTTCATAGCTCTGACTATCATTGTAGCCATTTGCTCTCTAGTTATCTCTCCATTTGGATTAAAGCAACCATTATAACCTTTCACAATGCCTAAACTTGCAGCAGTTTCTACTGAATCCTTATACCAAACATTTCCTTTTACATCTGTAAACGTAACTTCATTTTCGCCTTTTTCTAAATCTAATGCATAAACTAATAATTTAGCAAATTGAGCTCTTGTGATATTAGCATAAGGAGCATAATGTTTATCATCTACACCATCTATTATATGCCTTGCTGTTAAAACTTCTACTGCTTCATTAGCCCAAGGAATATCTACATCAGCAAAAACTTTATTATATTCCATAACTGTATATTTACTGAAATGTCCTGCTTTAAAAGTAATAGTTCCATTTTGGCTTGGTAATCCACCAACATACTCCCAAGTCTTTGTGGACTCGTTCAAATAGTAAACTCCTAATTTCTTGTAATTTTTCACCTTATCTTTATTGTAATTAATTGTTATGATAAGTGGCTTTTTAAATATTAGTTTAGTTTCTTTTTCTCCTTTAATCTGAACTAATTTAAAATCGAATATGTTTGAAACTGGCAAATATCTGACGTTTAACTCTTTTAAGTATTGATTAGCTTCTTCCTTTTTGAGCTTTCTAACCTCAAAACTTATTTTTGAATTTTCTTCTAAACGTAAAGCTTCCGGTTCTATTTCTACTTTAACTTGATCTATATCTATCTCTATAACCCTGCCTTTTTTGCCAATTTCGACAACAATTTCAGAATCCATGTTTATAGCAACTCTGTCGGCATCTTTACCACTTGTAGCATTTATTATTAATTTATTCTGATTATCTTTTTCTAATTGTTTCATTAATTTTCTATTGTCTATTTCGAATGTAGCTAATATATTTCCATTTTTATCTTTTTCAATGGTTAATTTACCCTGTTCTGTTTCTTTTACTTCTTTACCCTTATTTTTACTTGCACCAGACGATGAAGAACCTCCGCCTCCACCGCCACCACCTCCGGTAGAAGGCTTTTTAGCTATATTAAATGTTTTTTCCACAGTAATCCCTAACGCTTCAGCCTGTACTTTATATACTCCTGTAGCCTGCTCTGGCATAGTCTTATACTCTACACTGAACTTACCTTCACTATCTGTCATTAATTCTTTTACAAATTTAATTTGATCATCATAAAAAATTTTGATTATAATCGGTGTATATGATACAATAGCACCTTCCTTATAAGCTACACCACTTATCTTTACTGTGTCACCACTATAGTATTTTGTTTTATCTAATTCTAATATTAATTCCGATGTCGGTTTGTTTTTCTCTACCGTAAAATGTACAATCTTAACTATCCCTACTGAACTTATATATATATCGTACTTGCCATAGGCTATGTCCTTATTTAATTTAAAAACAGTTCTGAAATCTCCATTTGAATCAGTCATAAGCTCCTTAACGAAAACTTTAGATTTATCTTCTTCTCTTTCTATAACAATAGTTACTGGTGTATTTGAATAGCCATTACCATTCTCTTTGACTTTACCAAAAATCTCAACTTCACTTCCCGGTAAAAGTTTGTCTTGAGATAAGTTAACCTCGATTTCATATTGGGAACTAGCTGCTATCGATGAAAATGCACTTACAAACAAAACAGTAAGTATCAATATTACAGAAAAAAACTTCTTCAAACCTTCCTGCCCCCTTTTGTTTTCATAATTGTATTAGAGGGGGGATTGGTCCCCCCTGATTTTAGAATCCTACTCTATTACGAAAGTTGTAGATTGCGGACTTGAAAGTGAAGTTGTATCATCCCAACCAGACCATACATAAACATCTACATTGTAAGTACCATTCTCTTTTACGCCAAATCCTGAACTCAATTTAACTACTTGGCCTGCCTGTAGATTATCCATTTGTACAGTTGAAATGTTTACAACATATCCATTATCATCAGTTACTTGGATAACTAGCATTGGATTTTGTGGACTAGGTCCTAAGTTTTCCATAGCGGCTTCTACTGCTATATATCCTTCTCGCTTGATTACTTCAACATTTCTTATTTTAATTGGATAATTATATACTGTAAATGTCGCTTCTTTTGTTGCAATATTCTCTTCTTTTATAGCCTTAAATACAACTTTATACTCACCATTTAATTTCTTAAACTCATCTGGACTCCAACTTGCATCAAATGCTGTTCCAGTTTGATTGAATACTTTAACAGTTTCATTGTTTGGATCAATAATACTTACTTCCCAAGTAACTTCTTGATTTGCCTCTGCTCTGATATTTACAGGTCTTTCACTGCTTATATCAGAATCTGGAGTTACTGATGTATTAGTAATAATTACTTCTTGATCTAATACAGGGTCCTCTTCACCTTGCTGTTTTCTATAAACTTTATATTCTTTGTATGTTACATTACCCGCAGCATCTTGTGCCTCTATTCTTATTATGTTGTCGCCATACTCAAGTTTTACTTCATAATTCTTCAATTCATAACTAGCTGGTTCTAAATCTTTGAAGTACTCCCATTCTTGTTGAATATTCTTTATAACATTGCCATTTACCTTAACAAGTAAATCTGGGAAATTCTCTGTAATATCAGCAGATATATTTACACTATCTACTGTATAATCTACTATTCTGTCTTTTGGTTCTTCAGTTACATTAATAACTGGAGCTGTAATATCTATAAATACTTTATGTTTAAATTCAATATAATTATCTGCAACATCTTTTGCTTCTATATTTATTTCTTGCATACCTTCTTGTAATTTTAATACAGTTTCAAAATCGTATTTTCCAGTTCCCTCATTATATACATATTCAACATCTTGACCATTGATTTTTAATTCTGTAAGTTCAGAATCGTCTTTCACTGAACCTTTAAACAATATTTCAGAAGTATTATATATGCCAAAGTATTTAGGAGTTTCAATGAATATATATGGTATAGTTTTATCTCCTGTATTTATAGGTTCTGTATCTACATGATTCAAACCGCAGTCATAAACTCTTACTATAAATTCATGTACTCCTTTATATTTTGAAATATCAAATTCTCCTTTTGATGATTCTTTTAATACTTCTCCATTTTCTATTAATTCATATTTCAAAATTGGATAATCTCCATCATTAGCTTTTACAACAATAACATCTTTATCTTTATCATATTTTACTTCTTCAATAACTGGTGGTACAGTATCTATCCTTACAGGGAATTGTACTGTTTGCCATCTTGAGTTAGGATAGTCTATCCTAGCCCTAACTTCATATATATATTCTCCATCGTCTGCTAATTTATTGTTTATAATACCATCCCATGACCAATTATCCTTAGCATAGTATTTATTACCTCTTCCACCATCAAAATAGTTCTTTCTAATATATTCTTCATAAGCTAAATCTCTAACTTTATTACCATCTTTATCCAATATATTAATATCTAATTCTCTTGCATTTCTTAAGAATGATAATAACGGAATAATACTATCTGCTACTCCATCTCCATTAGGTGAAAAAGCTATTTTTGTCTTGTCTGGGCCGTCTGGAGTATAGCCTAAGAATTTATAAACTTTTTTCTCCCCACTTTCATCTAGCCATGATATTACTGTTAGTCCATAGAATGACTTATTATCTTCATCAGCATCATAATTTGTAACATCTATTACAGGTGCATCATCCCAATCTCCATAAAAACCTACATATGGAATACTTAATTCAGGAACATTATCATCAACTGGTACCAATCTTACAAATCCATCGATAAATGTACCATTAGGGAATACCTCACTAAGTGGTTTCTCATCCCACCAATCTACAGTATCTGTTAAATCAATTGTTACATCAAAATCTATAGACTCGCCTGCTGGTATTTCTAATACATTATATACGTTGTCAATAACTGTTCCATCTGTAAATTCAAATGTTATTGGGAATTCACCAACACCAGTGTCCTCGTCAATTGTACCTTCTTTATATACACCCTGAGGTTCTAAATAATTCGAACCTTTATAAATAAAATCTGTACATACAGTTCCATATACTGCATAACTAACAGTCTCATCGCCAAAATTCTCTACAGTCAAAGTAAATGTTGTTACATCTCCTATTTCTTTTAGATTAACCTTACTTAATCCCGTATCTTTATCTACTACTATAGCAGGTGTAGTAGTCGCTGCATAAAGATCCATTACACCAGCACCTTGTCTTCTAGGTGAAGTATAATTTTCTAATCCAAAATAATCATAAATAACTCCTTTATTTATATTAGGTTTAGCCGTACTCATCAATATATTTTTAGCCATTTTTACTCTATCTGGCCCTGTTAATCCAAATTTTTCGTCTATTCTTTGAAGTACTAGAGCCGCTCCACCTGATACATGCGGCGCTGCCATTGAAGTTCCGCTCATAATACCGTATTTATTATTTTGTAGAGTTGAATATATTTGTCCGCCAGGAGCTGTTATTTCAGGTTTAAATTCAAGATTTGGAGTTACACCCCATGAAGTAAAATCTGACATTTTACCACTATTAGGATTTAATATAGTTTTTCTGTCACCTTTAAATTCAATCTTATTTTTACCCTCTTCTATTAATTCTAATAATTTTGAACCATCAGTATTTCCTATAAATATTGCTGGTATTTTCCCTTCTTCAGGATACATCATATGGATTAGATTATCTCCACCTGACTCATGATTAAATACTATAACACCTATTGCTCCATTATTTTGTGCATTCATTATCTTATCTACAAAAGCATACGAGCCGCGCTTTATTAAAGCTATTTTACCTTCAAGATCGACATCTTCAAAATCTTCCTGAGTTCCACCTAATCCGCAATATACGTACTCTTGAGGACCATCAAATACTTCTACTGGATCATAAGAACCTGCTAAAACATACCCAGCTAACTGCTGTTTCCCATCTTCATCAGAATATGCTAATGCCTCTGCTTTAATATGAGTATTTTCAATAGAAGCAACCTGTAGTGATTCTGCTGTAAGCCCCGGAGAACCTACAACCCCAATATCTGGGTTTTGAACTAGAGGATCAGCATATCCATCTCCTATATGATTTGAGTTACCAGCTGAAATTGATACTAATACTCCATTTTCAACGGCTCTAGTTACAGCCTGTTGTTCTGGATCATCTGGTAAAACAAAAGCTGCAGTTGAACCCAAACTCATATTTATAACATCTGCACCTAATTTAACAGAATCATCTATTGCTTTGATGATTATATCTCCAAAAGTCGAAGGCATGGAAGGGTTATTACCGAAAACTTTCATTGCTAAAAGCTGAGCTTCAGGTGCTATCCCTTTGATTCCATTTTCATTTTCGTTCCCATTTGCACCTACAGTACCAGCAACATGCATACCATGCATTGATGCATCTGGCCCAAGGTCTAATATCTCAAAATTATTATCCATATAGTTATATCCATATGGAACCTTGTCTGTAAACCATTTACCAGGAAGCTCTTCATTTGAAATTATGTCTTCTACCTTTCCTCTATTCAGTTTAGCTTTGTCAGGATTAGTTAATTTCATATCTTTATGGCTTGGATCAATACCTGTATCAACAATAGCTACTACTGTACCCTCACCATTATATCCTAAGTTCCATGTCTCTACTGCTTCGACCATATCTTTACTTGTTTCCATTTCTGGTTCTGGTCTGCTGTATTCATTTGCTATTGTAACTCTCTTTACTCCCGGCATTCTTTCAATTCTCTTTGCTTCCTTAAAAGTTGTTGTTGCACTAAATCCGTTAACTACATTAACAAAACTATTATGATACTCAATATCAATATTTTTTTCCTCAATGTTTTCTTTAATTCTCTCCTGCATGTTAACTAAATCATCAGTGATTACCCTAGCTGTCTGTTCGCTTAATTCGTCTACTTTAACTCCATATTCTGTTGCATATTCGATTAATGGTCTTCCCTCTAATTCAACAATAATCCTTACATCATCATCATCCTGTAATCCTTTAGCTCTAGGATCGGCTTCTATACTATGTCTATTAAGAGATTCTCTTAAAGTATTTAAGTTTGACTTATAAATTTTATCGATCGGCGAAGCTAATGCTGTGCCAAAAGTTCCTATTAATACAGCCAACACTAACAAAATTGAAAAAATCCTTTTATTTCTCAACTCCATCCCCCTCTTTCTAAAAAATATTATAAAGACAATAACAAAAGCAGAAAAATTAATTAATTATACTCTCCAATCCCCCCTTTTCTCATATTATTGCTTATTGTTTAAATATTTAAAATTTTCTATCTTTCTAAATATTCTATATATATTTATATTTTCCTCTATTTACTTTAAAATTTTTTATCGACATTTTTCGACATATTATCTCAAATTTAACTTTTATTAATTATCTACAAAACATAAAAAAAGAGCGACTATACAGTCACTCAAGTATATTACATGTCAACAAGTCCATCTTTATTATTCTGATTATTTAACCCGCCTATAACGTTAAATGAATATGAATCATCTGCAATATATTTTTTATCGATTTCTATCGTAAGGACATTGAAAGTTATTACTTGTAAATTCATCTCATACTTATTTGAAGATTCTACTTCTATATAAATATCATATTTACCTTCTTTGCTTCTTATTATTTTTTCAACAGCTACATTATATCCAGGGTTAGGTAATTTTTCATATATAGTAACGATTATCTTATCGTCATTATTTTTTACACTAATCTTTCTATTTATTTGAGTATATACTTTTTTATTATCTATTACTTTAAAAGGTATATTACTTTTATCCATTGACAACTCTCCTTCTAATCTTTGTAGTAATAAAACTGCTTCAATCTGTGATACTTCATTATTAGGCTTAAAAGTCTTATTTGAATAGCCTTTAATCAAACCTAATTTATAACCCTTCAAAATATCTATTTTATATTCTTTTTCAATATTATCTAAGTCCGTAAATGGATTTGTTAAATCATATATTTCTTTATTACCTTTGCAAATTTCTAAAGATTTAACTAATAGACTTGCTACTTCCTTGCGAGTAATATTCTCATTCTCTGATTTCTCATCATTTGCATTTCCTATTATCTCTTCATTCTTATTATTATACCTTTTTATCAAACTTGATAGTGAGTGGTAAAAGTTTTTTCTAGATATTGCCATGTTAGGAGAAAAATTTTTATAATCTGCTTCGGACAAATAGGAAAAATATTCATTAAAAAACTTTTTATCTACAAGTTCTTCAGCCCAGTGTCCTTTCAATGCATCTTCAAGACTAGCCAATGAGATAGTAGAATTGAAAATTAATAAAATAGAAATAGAAAAAATCACAAACTTATTTTTTTTATACATTATAATAACCCCCCTGTTATAATTCTATAATTATATTATACCATTGGGATTATAGGCAAATATTTCATTATTGTTACAAAAAAAACACACTAAAGTGTGTTTTTTAATCCTAATAGCCCAATATCATGTCTCTATAATATGTTTTAAAATCCTCTTGTAAATAGCTAATGAATCTATTTAAGAAAACTGCTGCTTCTGCTCTTGTCATATAATCGTTTGGATAAAAATATCCTTCGGGACTGCCTTCAGCAAGTCCTATTTGTTGTGCTACATATATAGCCTTTTTAGCCCATTTAGGTATTTTTTCATCATCTCTAAATCTCGTTGTAAATGGCGGATTAGGCGCTAATCTTTCTATACCTAACGCCCTGATTATTATAGTTACAGCTTGTGCTCTGGTTAGGTTCCCCTTTGGCATAAATTTGTTATCTCCTATTCCGTTCATTATCCCTTTTTCTTTTATCGCTTTAATATATTCATAATCAGGATTTTCTCTAGTTACATCACTAAATACTGGTGGATTAATCTCTGGTTTTACATATGATCTTTTCGGTTTCTTCTCTTCCTTAACCAGATTTACTGCTTTAGCTATCCACTTAGCAAATTCCTGTCTCTCTATTGGCAAATTACCTCCAAAATATTTATTATTCGCATCTATTATTTGAAGTCCTGCTAATTTCTTAATATCTTTTTCTGCCCAATACCCTTTTATATCTTCAAATTTAGGAATATACATTTTCTTCTGTGTAGGATGAGTTTCAAATCTCTCTACACCATTTCCTTTGTTTCTTAACTTCGCTACAACACGCTCCTGCTCTTGCTCCGTTTTATCTAGATATGGAAGATTATATTTATACTCCATTATCGTCTCTTCTTTCTCTGTAAGAGTATAGCCACCATCAAAACTCGATAGATATGCAGCATTTTCAAAATACTCAATATTTTTAGTTCTATTAAATGAAACATCTATATCTGCATATCCAGACCACTCCAAAGTGGTATCTCCTGAATTTAAAGTATAATTTATGTCTTTATGAATTTTTTGAGTCTCTGTTGCTCCCCAATAATGGTCATAACCATATATATTTCCTGTAATTTCTACTACCACTTGTCCTTCATCTTTATTAATCGAATACGTCTTGGTCCCCACCCAATTACCTGAATAAAAAGCAACAACAGGCTCACAATCATCTATAGTTGAATTATGAAACTGATAATCCACTAACGTATAAGTCGTCTTGTTCTTACCATTCTTTATTACAATCTCCTCATCATAATCTAATATATTATTAACTTCAACTATCTGACTCGGATGAGAACTTTGATCTATTATCCTTTCTAATTCTATATCCCTCTCTAGAGTAACTTGTCCATCTTTACTGGATAATTCATATTTATATTGCAATCTTTTATCTTTTATCTTTATTGCAACAGTTCCTTCTAAAAGAATAGGTTCACCGGTCAAGAAAATTACTTCTTTATACTGTTTAGTTTTCTTGTAGTCCATTTCATTTTTATGAATTCCACCTTCAAATCCCGCATTATTTACTTTAGCATAAACTATAAACGGATTAAGCATTAGCACTAACACTAGTATAACTGATATTTTCTTCATTACGACACCGTTGACTTATATCTATAAAAATCTTATAGAAAGCAACGCATACCTATAAATCTTTATAGATTTATAGGTCTTATCCGATACTTCTATTATGAGGCTATAAGCCTGCATAACTCGAAGTCGCTTTCTACTTTTATAGGATTGCACAGCTTAAAATTAAGCCAACGGTTTTCACCTCCTGCTTTGTATCTCTGCTGTGCTTTTTTACTGCCCAATATACATATATTCCTTGCTCCGTTTAAATTAGCATTAACAATTTTATTTACAACTTTGTCTTTGAATAACCCTCGTTTAACTCGCTTCCCATT
>NZ_FQXO01000032.1 GCF_900129995.1 Caloranaerobacter azorensis DSM 13643
ATCTAAAACCTACTTTTTTCTTTTCTCCACATGCTACGCATTCAAATTCAAGATATCCATTAGATAATAACCCACAATTAAGCATTTTTTCTACTTCCTTAAATACTACTTTTCTTATTTTATATCCATAAAGCTCAACAAAACCTTCCCAATGATCTTGAAATATCTTTTTGATGATTCTTTTACTCATACACCTCACCTTAACTTTTTACATTAATTTACTGGTAATAGTTTACTCAAACTCTAGACTCTTTTTATTTACTAGGCTACGCCTATATTATTTTATCAAAAAAATTTATACTTTCTTAGACAATAAAAAAAGGGTCCCGCTTTATGGGACTCATTTTTTATTACTTATTTACAATTTTTCGCCATTCCATGTCTCCTCTTTGCATCGATTTTATTAATAGCTCAGCAGTAGCTATATTAGTAGCTAAAGGAATTCCATGCACATCACATAATCTCATTAGTGCTAAAATATCTGGTTCATGAGGTTGAGCTGTTAATGGATCTCTGATGAATATAACCATATCTATTTCGTTATTTGCCACTAGAGCTCCTATCTGTTGATCTCCTCCTAGAGGCCCAGATAAAAATCTATGAATATCGAGCCCTGTAGCTTCATTTATAAGTTTTCCAGTTGTTCCTGTAGCATATAATTTGTGGTTTTTTAAAATATCTTTGTAAGCTAGTGCAAAATTAACTATTTGTTTTTTCTTTTTATCGTGTGCTATTAATGCTATTTTCATGTGTTCTTCCAACTCCTCTTTCTTGTCTATTTTTCTATTGCCTTTTCCTTCATCTTTATAATTGGTATATTAGCTACTAAAGCAGGTATAGGGGCATTATCACTTTCCCGCCTTGTACGTGTTAATTTAATATCTAATCCCTCTTCATCTATATCCATGTAATCTGATATCACTCTTATTATATCACCTTTTATCATTTCTAAAAAACGTGGAGACACATTAGCTCTATCATGAATAAGAACTAACTTTAATCTCTCCTTTGCAACCGTCTTGCTATTTACTTCATTTCTACCAAACAATTTAAATAAATCCAAAACAAAATCCCCCCTTACTACTATTTCCCAAATATCAGTTTTTTAAGCTTAGACAACATACTATCTTCTACTTCTAAATCCAATAATGGTACTTCTTCTCCTAATATTCTCCTCGATATATTTCTATATGCCTTGCCAGACAGAGCTTTTTCATCACCGACTACTGGTTCCCCTTTATTAGTAGATATAACAATTGCTTCATCATCAGGTACAACACCAAGCAATTCTATCGCTAAAATGTCTATCATATCGTCAATATTCATCATATCTCCTCTTTTTACCATATCCTGCCTAATTCTATTTATAATTAACTTGGGATTATGTAGTCCTTTAGCCTCTAAAAGACCTATTATCCTGTCTGCATCTCTTACAGCTGATATTTCTGGCGTTGTTACAACAATAGCTTTATCTGCTCCAGCAATTGCATTTTGAAAACCTTGTTCTATTCCTGCAGGACAATCTATTAAAACATAGTCAAACATCTCTTTTAAATCTTCACATAGTTCTTGCATCTGTTCAGGAGTTATTGCTGTTTTATCTTTTGTCTGTGCCGCTGGTAATAAATACAACCCATCATATCTTTTATCTTTTATTAATCCCTGTTTTAACCTACAAACTTTTTCCACAACATCAACAATATCATAAACTATTCTATTTTCAAGTCCCATAACAACATCTAAATTTCTTAATCCAATGTCTGCATCAACTACAACAACTTTTTTCCCATTCATCACAAGCCCTGCTCCCAAATTAGCTGTCGTTGTAGTCTTACCAACTCCTCCTTTACCTGAAGTTATTACTATCACTTCTCCCATTTTTCCAGCCTCCTATTAATTATTTTTTAGTTAAGTAAGGTTCTATTAACATTTTTCCATCTTTTATACTTGCTACTTCTGGCCACTTAGGTTTATCCTTTTCATCATCAGGACTACGTGCTATAACTTCAGCTATTCTAAGTTGAGTAGGTTGTAAGCTAAATGCTGCAACAATTGCATCTTTATTCCCATCATATCCAGCATGTGCAATACCTCTTAATACACCTAAAATAATAATATTGCCCTTTGCTTTAACTTCGGCACCAGCATTTACATCGCCTAATATAACTAAATTTCCATCATACTCTACATATTGCCCAGACCTTATTGTAGCCCTGATAAATTTAGTCTTGCCTTCTCTAATACCCTCAAAAAAACTTTCTGTATTCAAATTAGTTTCAGATATCTGATTATTTTTTTCTTCCAATTCGTGTTTTTCGTCAACACTAATACCATATTTATTCTGAATTAATATTATAAGTTCTCTCTTTTCCTCGGGCGAAAGTCTTTTCCCTTTAATGCATCTAACCTTTCCGCCTTGAAAAAAACCTTTTGCCTTTTCTAATTTTTCTTCTAACTGTCTTTTTATATTTTGAAAGTTGCCCTCTTTTATATAAATATAAATTCCTTCCTTCTTTCCTTTAAAAATTACTAAGTTTTCTTCCATGTCTAACGCCTCCGCAACAATGCTGTTAACTAAAAATATTCTTCAAAACTGTTACAAATCCTTCTTTTCTTGATAGAAAAAATAAATTAGTAAGGCAGAACTACCTTACTAATTTACTCTTATATTCAAATTTTTCTTCTACATTATTTAACCCTAAATACTGAGCAATAACTTCTTTAGCAACTGGTGCCGCATAACCACCATGTCCACCTTGAAATATTACTACGGCTACAGCTATTTCTGGATCGTCATAAGGTGCAAATCCTACAAACCATGCATAAGAATCATACTTTTCACCCGTTACAGGATTTATAGCTTCATTTTGTGCAGTACCCGTTTTCCCACCTACTTTTACAGGAAAATTCTTAAATACTTTTCTTGCAGTACCCTCAGTAGTTACTAATCCCATTCCTTTTTTAACTTCATCTAAATAGCTATAGTCTTTTATTTTAATCCTATATGCATCATCTTTATTACTATTATATTTTATCTCTTCCCCATCATAAGTCTCTATCTTATCGACAACACTTACCTTGTGTCTTATTCCTCCATTAACAAGTGTTGCTATATAATTA
Source organism: Caloranaerobacter azorensis DSM 13643 (assembly GCF_900129995.1). GTDB lineage: Bacteria > Bacillota > Clostridia > Tissierellales > Thermohalobacteraceae > Caloranaerobacter > Caloranaerobacter azorensis. Next base: position 3,121 of record NZ_FQXO01000032.1, read on the forward strand.
GCTATCTGAATTGGTGTATATGCATTATGCCCTTGTCCAATAGCAATATTTAAAGTATCTGCCTGTTTCCAAGAGGCTTGATTTAAATAACTATACTTTATGATATCTGCTATACTTATTCCCCTATCATTTGTTTTATATGGGTCTATGCCTAACTTTGATAAGCCCTCTATAACTTGATTCCTAGTAAGTGGCTTTTCTAACCCAACCCAGCCAACAATAGTATCTATTATATTCTGCAAATCTTTTTCTGAAATATCATCTTGCTTCACATATTTCTCTAAGTTATTATTCAGAAATCTTCTTAAACTCCTTTTAATAGAAATCATCTTTATTTGTGGATTTGGAACACCACCCGAAGTTTCATTCGGTATATTAATCTCTATTCCAGTTTTATCATTTAATCCAAATTCCTGTGCCAACCTTAAAATGTCATCAATTTCTACTTTAATCCCCAATTCTTTGCCTGTTCTTATATTTTTACCTAAAGTAACCGTATAAAAATAATAATTACAAGAATCTCTTATAGCCTCATATAAATTTTCAGGTCCGTGTGTACCCCTTCTATCATTCCATATCCAACATCCAAAAGTTTTGTTACCTAATTTCAAATATCCCATATCGACTATTTTAGTTTTAGGATTAATCCCAGCTTCTAATGCTGCTAAAGCTGTTATCATTTTAAAAATTGAACCTGGCTGTATAGCCGTTTGTATAGCTATATTATACAAAGGTCTAGGCGCAAGAGGATCTTCAGGATGTTTTGGCATTAAAGACTTCCAATCATCTTCAGTAATCCCTGTTGCAAATAAATTCGGATCATAAGCAGGATAACTTGATAATGCAAGAACTTCTCCCGTCTTTACATCTATTGCAACTACTGCACCTGATGTCGCATTTTTAAAACTCTCTCTGTAATTATAATTTCCCCATTTACTCTTAAACTCTCCGCCTTTTTGTATTTCCTCTAACGCTTGTTTTAATGCGCTTTCAGCCACCTGCTGCAATTTAGAATCAATAGTCAAATAAACATTATTCCCCGGAATAGCTTTTTCTTCTTTTATAACTTTTATAGTGTTTCCAAGGACATCCACTTCTACATATTTAGAGCCATCTTTTCCTTTTAAGTACTGCTCAAATTTTTCTTCAATACCCGTTTTCCCTATAATATCATCAGGAGAATACCCTAATTCTTTAATATATTTCTCTATCTCATAACTTTGTGATATCTTACCTAAATAACCTAATATATGCGCAGCCGTACTACCCATAGGATAATATCTAACAGGTTCAACAGAGACATAAACACCTGTTAAATCTAAATTGTTTTCCGATATTCTAGAAACTGTACTAGGCTTGACACCATAAGCAATATTAATAGGATGATACGCTCTATATCCTTGTTTTCTTAACTGTTCTATTATAAGCATTATATATCTCGCTTCATATTTACTTAATTTAGCATCTATCTTATACTTATCTCTTAATAAGTTAAATGCATCATTAGCACTACTATCTTCGGGTAACTTGTATTTTTTTAGCCAATTCATTTTATTTCTTATGGGAACATATTCAAAATCTTTAACCGATATTTTAGGATTTATTCCATTATTAAGAACTATTTCCTGGGCAAAATATTTTATATCTTTGTCCGTTATTAAATCATAAATAAGCCCCGTTCTTTTTCCAACTTCTATCAATGCTTTTATCGGTGATAATTCTTCATTAATCTCTTCTTTCTGGCAAAATATTTTCTTACTTTTTTCATCTGTATATTTAAATGAAACCTTCTTATTTTTTCTATCTATTTCAATATCAATAGGCAGATAAACTCCTTTATTTTTCAGATTATCTATTAAAATTTTAGCAGGGATTATCTCCTGGTGTTTATTTGACCTGCTATTTTCTTTAATAAATACTCTGCTAATCAAATTATCTATTGATGTCTCAAGTACAATATTAACAAAATCATCCTTAGCTGTTGAATTTATGGTGATTTTACCCAAATTATTAATTAAGTCTCTCTTTATCTTCTTATATTCTTCATCAAATTTAAACATATAATCATGTAGTTTAAAATTTTCTACTAAACCTTTGTTATCAAGATATGAAAATACCAATCTTCTTACAATAGGATTTTTTATCACTTTATTTAATATTTCTCTATTTTTTTCTACCAATAAAATGAAATCTACTTCAGGATTTCGCTTTGATGGTAATTTATTTTCCAACTTCCATTTCTGTATATCATGTTCTTTATCGTATTCAAATTTAACTTCTCTTGAATTACTGTCCACATTAATCATAATAGGAACTGTTACACCATTATTTTTTAAGACAGTTTTAATTTTATCTGCAACACTTACCGTAAATTTACCGTCATCACTATTGTGAATATAGTACAATTTTATAATGTCCTTAATCAATTTATTTTTTAATATAATTTCTACAATTTCTTTTTCTGGTTCTTCAAAGTTTTCTATATATTCACTATCATCTTTATAAGTTACTACATCTAATTTAATCGGGAACTCATCTAAGTAATCTTCTCCCTCTTCTTCTAAAATCTTAATCAGTTTTAATGCTACTTCGTTTCTATTTTTATCTATTTCATCCTTAACAATTTGAACAATAAAACTCGGTTTATTCCCTGCCAATAATCGACCATATCTATCTCTTATTTCTCCTCTCGCTGCTGTTATTGGTATCTGTTTAACTCTTTTATTATCTGATATTTCTCTATATTCATCCCCAAATATTATAGTGAGTGTCGATAATCTAAAAGTAACTAAAAAGAATACTATTACGAGAATAATTAACAATATATTATATCTGTTTTTTATTTTTTCCTTAAAAGTCAATGTTACCACCTTCTTGCCTTTCTATCTAAAATCTATAGAAGGTTTTCTTCTAATTTTACAACTAATTTATAAATAAGCACAGAAAGTAGACTATTATAAATTAGTTCAATAAAAATTATTTTTCTTAATAAATAAAGATAATCATAGTTAACCGACAAAAAATACATAAAAAAAGAATATGCTAAATGATAAAAAACAGTTGAAAGAGCTGTTAATACAAAAGGTATAAAAGAACTATCTTTATATATTTTATCATTTATTGAACCAATTAGATATCCTATAATAAAATATATAAATGCATTAATTCCAATTACATTAAAGAAAAGTATGTCTTGAATGAAACCAACAATCAAACCTATAAAAGAACCTACTTTCTTTCCTTTTAGCACAGAAATGCATACTAATATAATCAAAGTCGTATTTGGTAATATCCCAAATACTCTTAAATGCTGAAATATAGTAGTTTGCAATACAAAATTAAGAATTATCAATAATATCATATTAAAAGGCATCAGCTATCCCTCACTTATATTCCTTAACCCCTGTAATCACATAAACATAATCTAATTTCTTAAAATTAATAGCAGGTTCAACTAAAATCCGCTTTACTAAATCGTTACCCTTCTTTATTACTTTTTTTATTTTGCCTATATAAAGTCCTTCAACAAAAACTTCTCCTAACCCTGAAGTTATAAGCTTGTCTCCTTCTACAATATCAGCATTAGAATCAAATAAATACCCACTCATCTCTCCAGTTATACTTCCATTTAGAATCCCGCCGTCTTGAGTACGAATTACTTTAAAGCTGACTTTACTTCCTTCATCGACTATAGCTAAAACTTCAGACCAACTGTCTCCAACCTCAATTACTTTTCCAACTAATCCTTCTTCAATAATATCTTCATCTAACTTAACAGCTTTAATAATTATACTTCCTTCTTTGATGCCATCTCTACTCCCTTTATTAATTATAAATCTATCAAACCAGTTTCCAGGATCCTTACCTATAATTTTTGCCTTTATAAAATTATATTTTGATTTTTCAAGCATAATAGCTTCGTTCTTTAAATATTCAGCACGACTTATAATGTCCTCCATCTTTCTATTCTCTGCCTTTAACTTTAATATTTCCGCTTTCATTTTCTCATTTTCTGCTTTTAATTTAAATACATTAGTTACAGATTTTATTGCATTAGTAATTTTTTGATCAACTGTATAAAACAATCCTTGAACTGGCGTTACTATTTTCCCTGCTATATTTTCTATGGATGTAATACTCTGTCTATTTTTAGAAGTTAATCCTATTATAATAAGCAGAATGATAGCGACTAAAGCCACTATCATTCTACCTCTATACTTTTTCATTTTATGCACACTCCATCACCAACCATTATTACCTATTTGTTGTAATTAACACTCTCCTTAAAGTCTCTATTTCTTCAAGTGCTTTACCTGTTCCTAAAGCCACACAATCTAATGGATTTTCAGCAATGTGAACAGGCATTCCTGTCTCTTTCTTTATTAATCTATCTAGCCCATCAAGTAACGCTCCACCACCGGTAAGCATGATACCCTGCTCCATAATATCAGCTGCTAATTCAGGTGGAGTTTTTTCCAAAGTATATTTTATAGCTTCAATTATACTTGAAACTGGTTCTTTCATAGCAGTTAAAATCTCTGCTGCACATACCTCTATAGTTTTAGGTAGCCCTGTTACCAAGTCCCTACCTCTTATTTTCATTTTCTTATCCTGAGTTTTTGGACTTAAATCTGCTGAACCTATCTGTATTTTTACTTCTTCAGCAGTTCTCTCTCCAATCATTAAATTATATTCTTTCTTAATATAATAGATGATTGATTCATCTAATTCATCTCCACCAACTCTTATTGATTTACTCGTTACTATCCCACCAAGTGAAATAATAGCAACTTCAGTAGTTCCTCCACCAATATCTACAACCATACTACCTGTTGGTTCTTGTACAGGAAGACCTGCACCAATCGCTGCTGCCATAGGTTCCTCAATAAGATGAGCTTCTCTAGCACCAGCTTGTCTAGCAGCTTCCTCTACTGCTCTTTTCTCAACTTCTGTTACTCCAGATGGTACACATACTACCACCCTTGGCTGCACAAGAGAACGCCTAGGATATGCTTTTTTAATAAAATGCTTTAACATGCTTTGAGTAACATCAAAATCCGCTATAACACCATCTTTCATTGGTCTAATTGCAACTATATCACCAGGGGTTCTACCTATCATTCTTTTAGCTTCTTCACCAACAGCTAGAACTTGATTAGACTTTAATCTAATAGCTACAACTGAAGGTTCTCTAATAATTATTCCCTTTCCTTTAACATATACTAATGTATTGGCAGTTCCCAAATCTATTCCCATATCTCTTGAAAAGACATTTAAAACACCCATTTTTTTTGCTCCTCCCTATTCCATCTTATATTATGTTTTTCTCTTTTAAACTTACGTATTTCCCATCCCCAATAATTATATGATCTAGCAAATCTATTCCTAAAATTTTTCCCCCTTCGACAAGCCTTTTAGTAATGTTTATATCCTCTTTACTGGGCGCAGGATCCCCGCTAGGATGATTGTGCACTATAATTATTGAAGCACTACTCCTCTTTATCGCTTCCTTAAATACTTCTCTAGGATGTACTATTGAAGAATTCAAACTTCCAATAGAAGTATTTTCTATCGCGATTATATTATTCTTTGTATCTAACAAAATAGTTTTAAAATACTCTTTTTTTAAATATCTCATTTCTTCCATTAAAATATTAACTACATCTTGAGGACAAGTTACCTTTACTCTGCTTCCCATATTAAAAGAAGCCAATCTCTTACCAAGCTCTATAGCCGCAATAATTTGAGCCGCTTTACACTTTCCAATTCCATTAAGCTGAGTTAACTCTTCAAATGTCAATTCGGCTAAATATCTCAATCCACTTTTATCCATAGAAAGTATTCTTTGAGATAGCTCAACAGCGGTATACTTTCTATTCCCTGTCCTTATAATTATAGCTAATAATTCGGAATTTGATAATGCCTTTGGCCCAAATTTAAATAACTTTTCTCTTGGCCTCTCCTCTTCTGGTAAATCTTTTATAGTATAATTCTCCACTCCACCCATTCATATCAACCCATTTCTAAAATAATCTTACTTCAAAATATCTTTCTAAAATATCGTCTAATTTTGATATTGGTAATCCCACAACATTCCAATAAGAACCCTTTATCCATTCTACAAATATTGAACCATAACCTTGTATAGCATAAGCACCTGCTTTGTCTAAATATTCACCAGTTCTAATATATCTCTTTATTCGATCTGAAGTCAAGCCTTTAAACTTAACAATTGTTTCAGCATAGTCAATAATCTTGTTATATGTGCCAACTTCAATAATTGCAAAGCCTGTAATTACAGAATGAATTTTACCACTTAATTTAGATAGCATTTCAAAAGCTTCCTCTTCACTAGATGGTTTACCTAATATCTTATCTTCAAAAACAACAATAGTATCGGCCGCAATTACTATTTCACCATTTGTCATTTTTAAAGATACATCATTTGCTTTCTGAAATGCCAAAGACATAGCTGTCTGCTTTGGCTCATCAAAATCATTAATTATCTCTGGTATATCACTTTGTACAATATCAAAATTAATATTAAATTTAGATAATAATTCTTTTCTTCTAGGTGAACCTGAAGCTAATATTAACCTTTTTTGCATACCATCACCTACAATTTTTTATATATAAATACTGAAATTATTAAGCCAATTACACTTGCAACACTAACATCTATAGCTATACCAAAAGTTAAATCAATTACTTTTAAATCTAAATGCAATGGGGATTTTAATCCTATTGCATAATCATATGCTAATATAGGTATTTTATCACTTAATAAATCCCCAATTATTCCGCCAATTACAATTCCCGTAATCAGCAATAAAAATAAAATCCAGGGGTTCCTAGTTCTATATCTCATCATAATCCTCCTTAAAATCATAAATTAAATATTTTTTTTAAATGTTTAGTCGTATAAAGAGTGCTTAAACCTACAAAATATCCAGTAAATAAGCTAACTAAATTCATAACTGGTAAATATGAAAATATCTTGACATTCTCCATCATAATACTTGCAACACTTATTTGACCTATATTATGAAAAATAGCTCCTATGATACTTACCCCTATAACACTAAACATCTTTGATAAAAATCTATACACAAAATACATTGCGAGTAAACTCAATAAACTTCCAGTTAAACTATAAAACAAACTTGTAACACTTCCTGTTGCCAAACTAAATGTTATACTTCTCAATATTACTACTGTCAAAGCCTCTTTATATCCGAATATAATCAGAGTTGATAAAATTACAATATTGGCTAGACCTAATTTTGCTCCGGGTGCAATAAAAGGTAACGGGATAAAAGATTCGAGTATGCTTATTGCAAGTCCCAATGACACCAGCAATGATAAAAAAATAAGTTTTTTAATATTATTCACTTTACTCACTCTTTCTAGTAGCTTATACCATCTATTTCATCATCCGCTTCATTTTCTCCTACTATTTCAATAGTCAATTTATGTGGTAAACAAACTATAATCTCTCCAGGTTTCGATATCCAGCCCTGTTTAACATCTAATTTATCAGGACAATCTGCATCTATTACTCTAACCTTACCATCACCTATTTCAATCTTGTTATAACCATATTGAGTTCTTATATCAATAGTCTTTCCAATCATATTTTTATCAAAAGTAATCTTTTTAATAACTTTTCCATCCACTGCTATCTTTATATATTTATAATCTGACTTACCTATATCACTTCTAACTATACTAAAACCTATTATGCTTGACAATATTATGAAAAAAATAAGATACTTGTCCCATTTTGTCATAAAAAACACCTTTCAAAATCTGTGAAATGTAAATGTATACAGAACATACATATTATCACAATTTTAGTTTACCACTTATACTACCTAAATACAAGTAACAATTTTTTCATTAATATATCTATATATCTAAAAAATAACCCCTGCTACAAAACAGGGGTTATTTTTATTTGAGCTCGATTGCACCTTTAGGACATTTCTGAACACATAAACCGCAGCCTACACACTTATCTTCTAATATTCTATGCTTTTCTTTTAATTCTCCTTCTATAGCATCTACCGGACATTGTTTCTTACAAATTGTGCACCCTACACACTTTTCTTCATCAATATAAGCCTTTTTTCTTTTTTCAAAATTAGCTGTTATAGCATTAGTCGGACATTTTTCTGCACAAATCATACAATTAGTACATTTATCATAGTTAATTTTTGCTAAGTTGTTTTCAAATTCTATTGCATCAAATGGACAAGATTTTACACAAATTTTACAACCAATACATCCAACAGTACATTTTGATTTAACTTCCTTCCCAAACTCCTTACTATTGCAATCTACAAAAACTTCTTGTTCATATGGCACCATTACTATTACAGATTTCGGACATACTTCTATACACTTGCCACATGCAGTACATTTCTCTGGATTTATCTTTGCTATTCCATCAATAATCTCTATTGCATCAAATTGACATGCTTCGACACAAGTTCCTAATCCTAAACAGCCATATTGGCAAGATTTACTTCCTCCAGCCACCATAGCAGCTGCTTTACAGTCTTTAATTCCTAAATATTCATATTTCTCTATGGCATTACATGAAGTACCCTGACATATAACTCTGGCTACTTTCTTCTCTCCCGCTTCGGCAACTACTCCCATAATTTCTCCTATCTTTTCAGCCGTTGCAGCTCCTCCAACTGGACATCCATTTACAGGAGCTTTGCCGCTAGCTACTGCATTTGCAAAACCATCACACCCCGGGAATCCACATGCACCACAATTTGCACCTGGTAATGCCTCTCTTATTGCCTCGACCTTCGGATCAACCTCTACAGCAAACACCTTTGAAGCAATTGCTAATCCAATACCAAATAATAGTCCTAAACCTCCCAAACTCAATACTGAATATATAATACTAGTAGACACTACTATCACCTCCTATACAAGACCAGTAAAGCCTAAAAATGCTATTGACATTAGACCTGCTGTTATTAAAGCGATTGGAAACCCCTTTAAAGATTCAGGTACATCAGCTAATGCTAATCTCTCTCTAATACCTGCAAAAAGTACTATCGCTAAAGAAAAACCTATAGATGCACCTAATGAATGAACAATAGTTTCTATTAGATTATAATCCTCTTGAATATTAATTATTGCCAACCCCAATACCGCACAGTTTGTAGTAATAAGTGGTAAATATACCCCTAAAGCCTGATATAATGTCGGACTCATCTTCTGAATAAACATTTCAACCAACTGAACCAGTGAGGCAATTATTAAAATAAAAGCAAGAGTTTGTAAAAATTCTATTTCTAATCTCACTAGTATAGTATGATATACAATATAAGTTATAATAGATGACAAGGTCATTACAAATGTTACAGCCATACCCATTCCAAAAGCGGTTTCTACCTGTTTAGATACTCCAAGAAATGGACAAATACCTAAAAATCTTGACAGTACAAAGTTATTTACTAACATTGCACTTATTAATATTACAAATAATCCTCCTATACTCATCTATAACCCTCCTCTACACTCTAGTAGTCTTTCTTGACTTTATCCAATTAAATAATCCTATTAAAATACCCAATGCTAAGAAAGCTCCAGGAGGTAATATCATTATTATAGCCGGTTTGAAAGCTTCACCAAATATCTGAACCCCAAATATACTTCCTGCTCCAAGCAATTCCCTTACAATTCCTAAAAGGGTAAGAGCCCATGTAAATCCTAATCCCATACCAATTCCGTCTACTATCGAATCAATAGGATTATTCTTTGAAGCAAAAGACTCCGCTCTGCCCAATATTAAACAGTTAACAACAATCAAAGGTATAAACAATCCTAAAGATCTATATAAATCAATTGCATATGCATGCATAAATATATCTATAAGAGTAACAAAACCAGCTACTATTACTATATAAGAAGGTATCCTAATTTTACTTGGTATAAATTTTCTCAATAAAGATATAACAAAGTTTGAACTTATTAATACCGTAGTTGTAGCCAAGCCCATTGCCATAGCATCAGAGGCTGTTGTTGTTACAGCCAATGTTGGACACATACCTAAAAGCTGCACAAATGTTGGATTTTCTTTTAATAAACCATTTTTTAAATTATCTATAAATTTCATCTCTACACCTCCAAGCCCGAAAGTACTATTTTGCAAGATTATTAATAAATATTTCTCTAGCTAAGTTGACACCTTTAGTAACAGCTTTTGACGTTATTGTCGCACCAGTAAGCGCCTGTATCTCATTTTCACTACTTGGACTTCCCTTAACTACTTCTAACTCTTTTGAAACACTTTTATCTTTAAATTGATTCTGAAATTTAGGTTGGGTCGCATTAGCTCCAAGACCTGGAGTTTCTTTATGACTTACTACTTTTATACCTGTTATTTTATTTTCTAATGAAATTCCAGTTATAACTTCGACATCTCCTCCATACCCAGGAGTAGCTGTTTTTATAGTATATCCTACCAGATCCCCATTTTCAGAATATCCACTGTAAATCTCTTTTATATTAGGATTTTCATTAATTATTTTATTCAAAATTTCTTTATCTAAAGATTTAAAACTTTCAGCTAAAGGTAGTACTTCTTTTCTTGCTACTTCACTCGCTTGATTTTCTACATTCACAATAACATCTTTAGTCATATCATTGGCATAACCTAACACTAAAGCCGTTATAGAAGTTATCAATAATAATATTAAACCTAATTTTAAAATATCACCCATTTTGCTTCACCTCACCAAATACTCTTGGGCTAGTATATTTATCCAAAAGAGGTGCCACTATATTCATAAGAAGTATTGAATATGAAACTCCTTCAGGATATCCACCGTAAAGTCTTATTACTGATGTTATAACGCCACAACCTATACCAAAAATAATTTGCCCTTTTGGAGTTACAGGAGATGATGCATAATCGGTAGCCATAAAAAATGCTCCTAGCATAAGTCCTCCTGCAAATATATGGTACACCATATTATTGAATCCTCCATCAAAAATTAGCATCATAACTGCAACTGTACCTATATAAGTAAAAGGAATACGCCAATTAATAACACCTCTATAAAGTAAATATAAACCACCTAATATTAGAAGTATTGCAGATGTTTCTCCTAAACATCCCCCTACATTTCCGAAAAATACATCTTTTAAAGATGGTAAAACCTGATTAGCCGCTTCACCTTTTAAGATAGCTAAAGGTGTCGCAGTACTTACTGCTTCTGGGCCTGGAGTTACCCAATTAGTCATAATTACAGGCCAAGATGCTAAAAGCATAGCTCTTGCTGCTAAAGCTGGGTTCATAAAATTATGTCCTAATCCGCCAAAAGCCTGTTTTACTATAGCAATTGCAAAAGCCGAACCTATCACCGGTATCCACCAAGGAGCCGACGAAGGTATGTTAAAAGCTAATAATAAACCTGTTACAACTGCACTTAAATCATTTACAGTTATAGGTTTTTTCAATAACTTTTGAATTAAAGCCTCTGTTGCTACTGCAGTTAATACCGCTAATACAATCAATTTTAGCGCATTAAATCTAAAATAATATATACTAGCTAGAGTTGCTGGTAATAATGCTATTATTACATCCAACATAATTCTACTAATTGTTTCATCTGATCTAATATGTGGAGAAGATGAAACTATTAATTTATTATCCACTATTCTCCCTCCAATCACTTACCTTTTTTTCTTCTAGAAATTAATTCTCTTTTAGCTACTCTTATTGACTGTAACAAAGGTCTTTTCGATGGACAAATGAAAGAACATGAACCGCATTCAATACAATCTAATGCATGATACTTTTCAGCTTCATCATACATATTTTTTAGTGCAAACTGACTTATAAATAGTGGCTGTAAATTAACAGGACAAATATCAACACATTTACCACACCTAATGCATTGTTTAGGTTCTGGTATCCTAGCCTCTTTTTCATTTAATACAAGTATTCCTGATGTTCCTTTAATAACAGGTACTTCATCTGTAAACTGGGCAATACCCATCATAGGTCCACCCATAATTATTTTACCAGGCTTTCCTTTATAGCCACCACATTGTTCAATTACTTCTTTAAATAAAGTCCCTATTTTAACAATTAAATTCTTAGGTTCTCTTACAGCACTACCTGCTATTGTAACTATCCTCTGTATAAGTGGCATACCCGTTTGAATCGCATCTGCTATAGCTGCTGCAGTACCCACATTATTAACTACAACACCTACATCCATTGGTAGACCACCAGCCGGCACTTCTCTACCTGTTACAGCATTAATTAATCGTTTTTCATCTCCTTGCGGATATTTAGTAATTAAAGTTGCTATTTCAATGTTTGGCTCATCTTTAACAGCTTTCTCCATTGCTTCTATCGCATCTGGCTTATTGTTCTCAATTCCAATAAATCCCTTATTTACACCAACGGCTTTCATAATAGCCTTTAGACCAAAAACTACTTTTTCAGGAGTTTCGACCATTAATCTATGGTCAGAAGTTAAGTAAGGCTCACACTCTGCGCCGTTTAATATTATAGTATCAATCTTTTTATCTGGAGGTGGTGATAATTTCACATGAGTAGGAAATCCTGCCCCTCCAAGTCCTGTAATACCCGCTTCTTTAATGATATCCAAAATTTCTTCTTTAGTAAGAGAATCTAAATCCCCTTTTGGTTTAACGTTTTCATCCACTTCATCACTGCCATCTGATTCTATCACTACAGATAACACTTGTGTACCTATCGGACTTGTATAAGGCACAATTTTTTTTACTATTCCTGCAATACTAGAGTGAATTGGTGCTGAAACAAACGCTTTCGGTTCTCCTATCTTCTGTCCAATTTTAACCCTATCTCCAACTTTCACAATTGGCTCACAAGGTGCACCTATATGTTGTGATAATGGAATAATGACCATTTGTGGCTCTTTAGCTTTTTGTAATGAAATTTTTTCAGTATACTCTTTAAAGTGTGGTGGATGAACACCACCTTTAAAGGTAAGATTTTTTAATTTCATACATCTCACCTCTTATTTATAATTTTAATAATTTTTTAACAAATCTTGTATACAAAATACTTGGGCGGGTAAAAATTAACACAAATATAGGACCCTCCCCTCTTACGGGTCCGTTTTCAACTTAATTATAACACCTTTTTCCCAAGTTGTACAGAAAATAGATCGTTTATTTATTAACATAGCTACTGAACATTTCTATTGACTGTTTCTATAAAGATTTTTTACATTTTCATTAATATAATCCTTTATCCATAGCATTATATCAGCTTCATTTATCGAAACATTTCCTAGTATTTTTTTTATTTCTCTAGTATCAAATACAAAACAGTTCCCATTATAACTATGTCTATAAACAATTTCTACGTTTTCGTTTGCATTTATTAATGAAATTATAGTTTGTCCAATATCTCCTATTGGCGCTCTGTCTATATGACTATGCTTAAAAATAGATATTACTCTTGTTCCTTTCCCTATTTCAGAAGATATTTTGAAATCCCCTTCACATCTTAAAGCAGCTGCTTTCATTAAAGGTATTCCCAATCCTACTTTTCTGGTTGTTCTAGATGTTACAAAAGGATTCTCTACTTTTCTTAATAAATCTTCGGCCATCCCTATCCCATTATCCTCTAACTCTATAATTAATAAATCTTTTTCAGTATCTTCAAAAATATTAATATTTATTTTAGTTGCTTTAGCTCTCAATGAATTTTCAGCTAAATCTAAAATATGAAGTGAAAGTTCCTTCATTTTAATTCCTCCGACTTCTGTTAAGATGTCCTATTAAAGAGTTTACATCCTTTTTTTCGATATCCAAAAACTCAATTGGCTCATTAATATCACCAAGATAATGTGCATCGGAATTCTTAATTAAATTATATCTTTCTAATGACACTAAATTTTTAATTGACTGTAAAGGATAGTTTTTTGAAACTTCAACTGTCTTTATATTTAGTTCATCTGGTATAAATCCTAAATTCATAAGTATACTATAAGATTTTTTATCTACATGTGCTGGTACAAACACTCCATTTAGTCTATTAACTAAATCATTAATTTCTTTAATTGTATACTTAGTACTGTTTAAGAGAAATTTTTCAATTTCTCCTATTATATTGTCATTTTCATCCATTAATAATTGGTTACCAAAAAACTTTTTGTTATTTTTTATATCTGGTAATCCTTTATAAATAAAATCTTGAAATTTCAAACCATCTTCAATATTCCTAAAATAACATAACACATGAACTTCCTCTTTCGTAGTTACTTCTATGCCAGGTATAACTAATATATTTCTTTTTTTAGCTACTTTCATAACTGCTTCCACATTTCCCATAGTATTATGATCCGTTACCGAAATTATATCTAGCCCTTTGACATACGCCATATTGACAATATTGTTTGGTGTCATATCATCATCTCCACACGGAGATAAAACCGAATGTATATGTAAATCATAACTAAATTTCATACTAAACACCCAATTCATATAACCTACATGCTAATTCATATGCACTAAGTTTTGATCTTAAAATCGGTATTTTAACTTCATTGGCTTTTTTTATAGTTTCATCTTCGACTTCCATACCCTCTGCAATCAAAATAGCAGATAAACCTACTAAAGTAGCTACAGCAATTATATTTAAATGCGTTTGAATAGTAATCCATAAATTATTTTCACTAGCATTAGCCATTACTAAACTCAATAAATCTCCTATATAAACTCCTTTTACTTCTTTCTCAATATCCCTTTCGGTTAAAACTTCAAGACCTAATTCTTTAACTATTTTATCTAATCTCATAAAATTATCCTCCTTAGACTAATCTCTAAATATACAATCTTCTATCTTACCATATCCTCTTACTATATCTTCTGCTAAAGCTCTACAAGAAGGTGCTCCACATGAACCACAATCGAGTCCAGGTAGTAGATTTGTTAATTTTTTTATCTTTTCTATCTTTCTTATTGCCTCGACTATATTTTCGTCAAGTTTCATAGTCCCCTTAGATTGGATTTCTTCAGTCCAACATGCAAATCCTGAATTATATAATTCCATAGCATATTCTTTTGAAACTTTTATCTCGTCATTATGCTTTTCTGACAATCTTCTAATTCGACTTTTAGCTATGAATGGATTTTCTACACATAAAGGTCCTCCCACACAGCCTCCAACACAAGCTAATCCTTCAAAGTATTCGATATTATTCAACTTACCTAATTCAATCTCTTCTAATACTTTTATAACATTATCTATTCCGTCAACTACAATATAACTATCAACTCCAATAGATTTGCTCTGTCCTCCAGCTCTAGCCCAATTTATTCCATAAGCAGAAGCCATTACAAAATCTTCAGTCTTTCCAGCAGTATTTGAATTTTTCACTATATCCCCATATATCTGCTTTATAGAAATAGCTCCATCAACATTTGAATTTTTTATACCTATTGGAGTTTTAATACTTGTAACTTTAGCAGGACATTGCGTTATATAAAATATACCTATTTCTTCAGACTTTAAATTATACTTTTCCATAGCATTTTTTCTTGCCAGTCTAGCTGCTAATTCCATAGGCGATTCGATTCTTATTATGTTATCAATTAATGATGGGAAACTGATTTGTATCAATCTCAATACGGCTGGACACAAAGATGAAATAAGTGGTTTTGGTTGTTTGTTATTTTTTAAACTTTCTCTGATAATCAGGGTTATAATATCTGCTGCATATCCTTCATCTACTACCTCATCAAAGCCTAGCATTTTAATTCCTTCAAAAACTTTATTCATATCTTTATCTAAACTAAATTGTCCATATAAAGTCATCGGAGAAATAGCTATCTTATATTTATATTTCTTTAATTTATCTAGAGTATCTAACTGTGTCTGTTGAGCATGATATGGACATACCCTTATACATTCACCACAATCTATGCATCTGTCCTTTATAATTATAGCTTTTTTATTTCTCACTCTTATCGCTTCTGTTGGACACCTTCTCATGCAATTTGTGCAACCATTACATTTATCTTTATCAAGCACAACCGAATGAAAGTACTCTACCATAAAAATCACCTACTAGATTTTATTTATATAAATTCTCATATAAACTTCTGTTTTTTCATTAGGAATAGACTCTATATTAAATTCATCAGAACACCTTTTCATATTTGGTAATCCCATTCCAGCACCAAATCCTAATTCCCGAATATGATTTGGTGCTGTCGAATAGCCCTCTTTCATAGCCAGTTCAATATCTTTAATACCTGGTCCTTTATCTATCGCATAAATATCAACATATTGTTCTGTTATTATGACTTTAATCATACCACCATAGGAATGTATCACTATGTTCATCTCTGCCTCATAAGTTGCTATAGCTACTTTTCTAACTATTTTTGCTTCTATTCCAAGTTGCTTTAAAATCTTCTTTATATTACTTGAGGCTTCACCGGCTCTTGTAAAATCATTTTGTAAAATTTCATATTCAAGCTTTATAAAATTTTTCTCATTCATTTACTTTATTACTCCCTCAACTGAAATACCTTTCAAGCCTTTTTCATATAGCTTCCCACATGCTGTATATAACGTGTAATCGGTAAGTAGAATAGTGATATTATGTAATTTTGCCATTTCAATAATTTCTTTACTTGGTTTTTTCCCCCTTACAAATACGATTGCATGCAAATCTATCATTTCGGCAGTTCTAATGACTTGTGGATTTGTTAATCCTGTAAGCAAAACTGAACCATCATCTATAAAAGCCAAAACATCGCTCATTAAATCCGAACCGAAAGCAGAGAGAACTTCTCTATCTAAATATTCCTCACCAGTTAATACTTTGGCATTCAATATTTCTTTTATCTCTTTTAATTTCACAATACCACTCCTATTATAGCTATTTAAAAATCTTTATAAAATCGAACAACATTTTATAATACTTATCATAACTATCTTGTATATTTTCTTTATTCCCTGTTAAATTTTGCAGAATCTGTTTTCTTTCTTTAACCTGAATTTTAATGTCGTCCAAAAGTCCACTAAAACTAGAATCTTCTATATTCTCATCTATGCCATTCAATAGCTTATCTATTTGCTCATTATTTTTTCTTATTACTTTAGTTATCTCTTGCAAATCTTTTTGTATAAGAACATAGTACCATAAAGAAGTTTCTTCATCAAATGACTTCTTGAACGTTTTAATAATTTCATTTATCACATCAGCAGTTTTCTGTTCAGTACTATTATATTTTATTACAAAATCATCAACAACTATTTTATTTACGAATGCATCTTTATATAACTTCCTAATGTTCGTTAAAACTTTATCACACATTTTTCTATTAAGATAAGTTCCATAAAATACTTTATAATTGCCTATCTTAACAATATAACCATTTGCCCCCTTGTCTCTTAATTCTTTTCTTAATTTCTTGGCATTCTCGATATTGCTAAAGCTACCTAGTTGAACATTATATAAGTCAAATCCTTCAATCGTTAATTCTAATTCTCTTGAATCATCAATCTCTTGCTTATCTCTCTTATCTTTGTCTTTAATAATGATGTTCTCATTATTCTTATCTTTATTTGAACTACTTTCAATCTTACTTATAGGCTTATTATCATTAATATCTTCAAAATGAGGCAATATAAATTTTTGAACAATAAAAACTCCTATGACTATTGATATGATTGGTGCTACAACAAAAAATATAAATATTGTTAACAGTTTGTCCTTCCTATTTCCCCTTTTTCTCATAAAATCCTTCAACCTCCTGCTTCCCAATGACTACATACTTGCTACATACCTACTAATCTTATTTCTTCCTTGTTTTTTAGCTCCTATATACATAGCTCTGTCTGCGTAAGCTAAAAGTTCAGCTCCTGAATCTGCTTCGTCTGGAAATTCAGCTAAACCACCACTTATTGTTATCTTTATTTCATCTCCTTCTGAACTATAAAATTTAGTATTTTCAACTGCTTTTCTTATCCTCTCTGCTATATCATAAGCATGCTGCTGATCAGTTTTTGGTAATATTACTGTAAACTCCTCTCCTCCATATCTAAATACTTTATCATTTGCCCTTACATTGTTTTTTATAATATTAGCTATTTCACTAAGTATTTTATCTCCTGTTTGGTGCCCGTAAGTATCATTGATTTTCTTGAAATGATCAATATCAAAAATTATAAGACTAGTTTTATTACATTTAATACAATCTCTAAAAGTACAAGTCGCACATGCATCTGTTAATGAATCTAGAGCATTAAAGAAATGTCGCTGGTTATACAGTCCTGTTAATTCATCTTTTATGGCATTATTATACACTTCTTTATACAGTCTTGCATTTTCTATGGCTACTACAATCTGATTCGCCAAATTGTCTAATATATATAATTGTTCTTTAGAAAACCTACCTCTATATTTACTACTGATTAATACACATCCAATTATTTCATTATCTAAAACCAAAGGTTCATATATTAATGAAACCAAATCTTCCGGCACTTTTGTAGGATCATCTATATATCTGCTCTTTTTAACATCTTCAAGTACAAAACTTTCTTTTAAAGTTAATATTTTTTCAAAATGTTTAGTTAAATAATTATCAATTATTCTGCTATCAAAATTTATATATTCATCCGCAATAAAATCTAAAGTCCTAACGGTACAGCTATTTTTATCAAATTCAATTAAAGCACAATAATCACAATTCACTAATTGTTTTATCCCAATTAAAATGTTAGATATAGTCTCGCTCAAATCGAGTTTAGAAACTATAGATACAGAAACTTGATGAGATAGACTCAATCCTTTATTAATAAATATTAAATTCCTCACCAGTCTAAAAAGCAAATTAAAAGTTACAATTAATAAAAGAAATACAACTAAACCAATAAAACTATATTGATGATAAGAATATGACATCAATATAGATAATGGGATAACTATAAAATTAGTATAAAAATCCCATTTAAAAGCTTCAAAAAATTTTGTTGATAATTCATCATTAAATACAATAATATTTTGCATTATTAATATTATCCAATTAAATATAAAAATAGCTAGTCCGAAGATAATACAATTTATAATATCATTAATATTGGATATAGTAATTATTTGTCTGCCAATAATTTTAATCAAATAATGCGATAATGTAAACATAATGAAAAGCATACCTATACTAAAATACATCCTTATAGTCTGTTTATGATAATAAATATAATTTGATGTCATAAATACTATAAAAATTAGCCACAAAGTAGGTACAAGTCCGCTAATAAAATAATAGCCAAGCATTACTGCAGAGCTTAAAGTTACAGTAAAATCATCAATTTTTATACTTATTCTTTCTAGTAAAATACCTGTTATACTCAATATTGCAAACAATACAATGTTGAAGGAAATACATTCTCTATTAACAATAGTTACTAATAAAAGTAATCCGAAACCGATTGTCCCAATAAGGAACTCATAATAATCTTTTAATTTACTTAACATGATAAAAACCCCTTACCCCTATAATTTTATAGATAATATTCAATAAATGTTTTATTTTTCCTTCAAAAGTTTGTCAATATTTATAAATATAAATTTTATATTTATAATTTATAATTCTATCAATTAACTTTCCTTGTGTCAAAATTATAATGATATCTATAATTACAAAGTCCTTACATATATATGACAATTTATCAGCATTTATCAAAATTTAAAAATCTCTTTCACCCATTTTAAAGTTTAATCATATTATATAGTGACCAAGAAAATATGAATAAATAAGGAGGTTATATATATGTCTGACGGAAAAGGTCTTCTAGGCGGATTATTCGGTTGTGATGGCGGTAGCGAATTGTTATTCTTCTTCCTATTGCTAGTTGTAATATTCTGCAATTGCTATGGAGGATTTGGTTGTAACAGATAATATTACAAAAATATTTTAGTATCTAACTTAAATATATCTAAAATATTAAAAATTGTAAATGCCAATATAGGAGGGATATATATGGCTGATACTCAATGCGGATGCGGCTGCAATGACAGCTTATTGTTCTTCTTCTTACTACTAGTTATACTATTCTGCTATTGCTATTAAGAATAATTCCAAACACAAAGGGTCCAATAAAATGGGCCCTTCTTTTATGTCCATTACAATATTAATTCTAGAACGTATCTAAAAAAAGTTTGACAACATATAATAAAGCTGTTATATTATACATAGATATCCGATGCATATTACTACTAGGTATAGGAGGTTAATATGAATAAGGAATTATTAAAAGGAAGTACAGAAACACTAATTTTATCATTATTATCCAGAAAGCCAATGTATGGATATGGCTTAATAAAAGAGCTTGAAATTATGTCAAATGGAATATTTAAATTAAAAGAAGGAACATTGTATCCTATACTTCATTCTTTAGAAAATAAAAAATTAGTTGAATCATATTGGGAAGAAAGAGAAGGCCAGAGAAAAAGAAAATATTACAGGATAACCGATAACGGAAAAAAAGAACTAGCAGATAAAAAGAAAGAATGGCAGATTTTTAGTAATACAATAGATAAAGTACTAGGAGAAGATATTGATGGATAATGATAAAATAAAAAACTATGTAAAAGAAGTATGTAAATATATAAAAGAAGATGATGTTATCGAAGATATAAAAAATGAACTTAATGATCATATTCTTACAATGACTGAAGACTACATTAAAGCAGGATATAGCGAAGATGAATCTGTAGATAAGGCAATAAAACAAATGGGAGATGCTAAAATCATAGGTAGGGAATTAAATAAAGCTCATTGTAAGAAAAAAGACTATTTCGCATTACTTTCATTTTTTATGACATTAATGCTAAACGGCCTTTTTATTTATCACCTATTATATAATAATAGTAATTCGATTTTCTTTTGGATATCTACAATATTGATAGTTATTTCAATGAGTATGATGTGTTATTCAATCGTAAATGGCTATTTAAAAACTAAAGATAAAGATAACATAATATATTGCATTAGAAAGGTAAAAGGGATTTCGTCCTTTCAAACTATATTCAGATGGTTCTTTGGTTTTTACATAAGTATTTCTCTTTTTGCTATCGTCGCAGATTTTATTTCTGGTAAATTTGACTTAATAAATATAATCGTTCTACTCCAATTTTCTATTATCTATATGAATATCGAGTATTCATATAGAAGGCCTGTTTTGATATATGAAGATGGAATATCCGATGTAAAATGGGAAGATATTAAATCATATACATGGATTAAATCTCACAGAAAAAAAGGAATTGTTTATGAACTGAAGTTAGATTTAAAAAAGCCAGGTAAAACATTACTATTTAAAGTCAATGAAGAACAAATAAAAGATATAACTAAAATCCTAAATGAAAAAGGAATAAAATAAGCCCCTGCTTTTTTTAGCGCTTTTTCTATATCTTTATGCTCTGAACCTCCCTCTTTCTATAGCTATGCGAAATCATTGTTAATATAATCACTCCACTAAATAACATAATTTCAATAAATAATGGTTAAATTAATAATATAATCTTCAACTTTGCATATAATGAATTTTTATTAACTTTTATGGGGATGATTTATCGTCGCACGGAATACTCAAAATTCTATCTAATAAGGGAGGTGATAACATGGTCTATAAGCTGATTGTAAAAACTCTATTCTTGAAAGGAGGTTAATTATATGTTACCTCTTTCATTTCAACAATTTATTTCTGGAGTTTTGCTAAATTGTCTTGCAATATGTCTAGTAAAATACATCGATTTCATTATACAATCCATACTCGAAAATAAAAGGCTCACCCAACTATTAATCACAATTAATGTACTAATGCTAATTGCTGCAATTCTACTTATCGCAAATACAAATATTCTCTAACTAACACCCTCTTAATCATCCCCATATTTTATTTATCCTAATTTAATTTTTTCAATTTCTTTTCAAACTTTTCTCTCGCTATCCTTTCTAGTTCTTCAGCTTTTGCTTATCCCATTCTTCTTCAGGTTTAAAACGTGGAAAAATTTTTTTCAAAAAACCTAAAACAAAAAATAGCAAAAGAACATTGATAATGCCTAATGTTTTAGTTAAAGTATTAAAAGAACATAAAAAAAGCAATTAGAATTGAAATTACAATTAGATGAAGAATACTTTTTAGCAGAATGTTCAAAAACTTTTTAGAAATAAAGTTGCATCTAGTGTTTTAGGTCAGAGTAATATTTCTACAACAATAGATTTATATTCTCATGTTTTAACTAATATGAAAAAAGAGGTTGCTGATAAAATATCTGATGTAATTTATAAGAGAAAAAACAAATTAAATAATTTATTTTAATGTTCGCAAAATGTTTGCAATTTAAAAATATGTTAGCAAAATATTTAATCGAGTAGGAGGTAGATGATTAATTCATCTACCGACCTCTCACACCACCGTACGTACCGTTCGGTATACGGCGGTTCATTAGGTTAAGTTCAACTTACTTGAACTCTGGCTTTCGCTATTGATGATGCCGAAGGTATACTACACGCTTCCTTCCTATCTTGGACTTCCAGTCCTACTTCAGTCGGAGAGCCTTCATATGAAGTTTTCTGTGGTCTTTGCATACCTCTCGAATCTTTCAATGCTACTTACCTCCCTAATGTTCGGTCCTTCCCTATCTATCCTAGGTTTTGATAGGTACTATGACCTCTGCT
>NZ_FQXO01000053.1 GCF_900129995.1 Caloranaerobacter azorensis DSM 13643
TCTGTTATAGCATATGGTATATCTGTTAAACTTGTTTTTATCTTCATCTTTGCTGCAATTGATAAAGCTAATATATTTTCCATTGGTATGTGCTTATTTTTCTTTCGCTTATCTTTGAATGCTTTTGTTAAATCCTTTATTAACCCCTTTCTATTCATTTTCATTATTATATCGTCTATTAAATTTGGAAAACTTATATCAGCTGCATCAATTCTTCCATTTTTAATTGATTCTATTATTTTTTCTTTGTCTTTTCTACTTATCTGCATCATATATTATTTATCGGCACTTTTTATCAATATCTTAAATTACGAATTGAAGTAATACTAAATGATTAAAATAGAAAGCAAGCTAACAGCTAATGCCATTAGCCTGCAATTTAAAACCTTTTAATTCATTTTATTACATTTGTAATTACACTCACTACACCCTATACACTTTCCTTTTGACATTTTCTTCACACTTTTCAATATACTGAAAATGCCATATCCAAATATTATAATGGAAATAATAACAGTAGCTATAGTCCCACTACTCATAATATCAACTCCTTATAACCCAAGTCCCAATAAACTTCCTACTTGGAACACTAACATCGACATAACCCATGCTACAACAAACTGGTATGCTATAGAAAACAAAGTCCATTTCCATGAATTAGTCTCTCTCTTGATAACCCCAATAGTTGCCACACAAGGTGTATATAAAAGCACGAATACCATAAAAGCATAAGCCGTAAGCTGATTAAAAGTATTAGACAATGTAGATGCAAAACCTGTTATATCTCCTTCTAAAGCAGCTTCAGCTACTGTTTCACCTAATCCATATATAATAGCCATATTACTTATAACTACCTCTTTAGCAAGAAGTCCTGAAACTAATGATAATGCCGCTCTCCAATTTCCAAATCCAAGAGGAGTAAATATTGGAGCAATAGCCTTACCTATGCTAGCACCGATACTCTCTGTAATATCTGCTGGGCCAGAAAAATTATATCCCAATAAAAACCAGAGTATTATAGAAGCAGCAAATATTATTGTACCTGCTTTCACTAAATATCCTTTTACTCTTTCCCATACATGAATAAATATTCCCTTTAAAGTAGGTATTCTATAAGGCGGAAGCTCCATGACAAAAGGTGCTCCTTCTCCTTTAAATAAAGTCTTCTTAAATATTAATCCAACAATTATTGCTACTAAAATTCCTAAAACATATAATGAAAATACAACTGTATCCTCATGCCCTGCAAAAAATACTGATGCAAACAATATATAAACAGGAAGTCTCGCCCCACATGACATAAACGGGTTTATCAATATCGCTGCAATTCTCTCTTTTTCATTATCCAGCGTTCTCGTACCCATAATAGCCGGAACATTACAACCAAATCCCATCAACATAGGTATAAATGCCTTTCCGTTTAACCCTATTTTCCTCATTGCCCTGTCCATTATAAATGCAACCCTTGCCATATAGCCGCTATCTTCCAAAATTGAGATGAATATAAATAGAATTATAATATTAGGTAGAAAAGTTAATACTCCACCTACTCCACCAATAATACCATCAACTATCAAAGATTTTAGCCATTCTGCCGCTCCTACAGCTTCTAAAGCGTTACTAGCCCATCCAGATACAGTTTCACTAAAGAATGCATCTATGATATCTAGAAAAATGTTACCAATGTTAAAAGTCATAAAGAATACTATATACATCAATCCCGCAAATATAGGAATACCCAGCCATTTATTCGTCAAAACCTTATCTATTTTATCTGACGTAGTCAATTTTTCATCCTTCGGTTTATTTACTGCCTTTGATACAATCTCTGTTATAAACTGATATTTTTTATCTGCTATTATAGATTCGTAATCATCGAGTAATGAAATCTCATCATCTTCAAAGCTTTCTTCTTCATCATCAATATTTAACGTTTTTAAAACCTTTTCGTCCCCTTCAATAACTTTTATTGCAAGCCATCTCAAATTATATTTTTTAGCAAGTGGATTTAATTTTAATGATTCTATCGTTTCCGATATTTTCTCTTCCAAATCCTTTCCATAGTCAACTACACATGGATTATATTCTATTTCACCTTTAGAAAGTCTAACTACTACATCTAGTAATTCTTCAATTCCCTTCTTTTTACTGGCAACAATAGGTACGACTGGAACTCCTAACATTTTAGAAAGTTTCTTAACTTCTATATTAATCCCCATTTTTTCAACCATATCCATCATATTTAATGCTATAACAACTGGCGTTCCAAGTTCGATTAATTGTATTGATAAATATAAATTTCTTTCGATATTAGTTGCATCTACTACATTCACAACTACATTGGGACTTTCTTCTACTATATAATTTCTCGCTATAACTTCTTCCAATGAATATGGTGATAGACTATAAGTTCCTGGTAAATCCACAACTACTATCTCTTCATCATTATATCTCGTTTTTCCTTCTTTCTTTTCTACTGTAACCCCTGGCCAGTTTCCTACATATTGTCTAGAGCCCGTCAATGCATTAAATAAAGTCGTCTTACCGCTATTAGGATTACCCGCTAAAGCAATATTAATATTGTTCCCCATTCTCCCTCTCCTCTCTTATTGGTTTTGATAATCATTCTCAATTTCGTTTAAAAAAATTATTCAACAATAATGTTCTCAGCTTCTGATTTTCTTAAAGTCAATTTATAATTCTTAATTTTGACTTCTATAGGATCTCCTAAAGGTGCTATTCCTTCAACTAAAACTATAGTTCCACCAGTTACTCCCATATCCATAAGGCGTCTTTTTATAGCTCCTTTACCTTTAATGCCTACGATTTTTCCGCTCTGTCCGGGTTTTAAATCTTTAAGACTTCTTCTCATAAAAACTCCTCCTTAACAAACTTTATCTTTTATATGACATCAACTATTATTTGATTAGTCAATGAAGAACCTAAAACTACCCTAGAACCCCTAACATTTATTATGAATGCTCCGTTAATATTATCAGATATTACCGTTATTTTAACTCCTTCTGTTAATCCCATATCATAAAGTTTTTTCCTTAATTTAGAACCCCACCTTATTGATTTTAATATAACACTCTGTCCTGGATTTACCATAGAAAGTGGCATAAAAAACCTCCTTATCATTAATCACCATTTTATTAATATATATGTAACATAATGATAATAATAACTATTATCATTTATATAATACTAATAATGATAATCGTTGTCAATATATTTTACTAATAATTTGTCTTTTTAATTAAAAATTAATAGCCAATAGATAAACTATTGACTACAAACTGTTGACTCTAGATTTTCAATAATATTTTTAAATATTTTCTTTGCCTTCTTGAAATCTTCCTCATTCGGATGTTTAGCAGCTTCTTTATGCCTTTTAATACGCTCTGGATTTAGTGCATGAGGATGATCTGGAGGCAATGATTTAAACTTTTCTATTAATTTGGGATCAATCTTCCCTTGACAGATAAATTCTCCTACTATGTTATTTTCTTTTTCTAATAATTTCTTTATTCTATCCATAGATTCTCTTGCATGTTGTGAATCAGGATATGCTCCTAATGTTATAAAAATTGCCACATTTTTGTTTTTTACTTTTTTTATAAACTCAAGAGCTTTTTTATCAGCCGTTCCTTTATCAATCCAACAACCTATTGCGATAAAGTCATATTTATCTAAACATTTCACGTCTTCTACACTAACTATTTCTGCATCCTCTGGCATGACTTCATAGATTGCTTCAGCTACCTTTTTTGTATTTCCGGTTCTGCTTGAATAAGCCACTAATGTTTTCACAGCACTCACTCCTCTTTAATCATACTTTTCAAAAAAATTTATTAATCTCTCTGTAAAATCACTACATATATTATTACCCCAGAAAATACCATCTTTTGTTAACTTATATTTATTTCCATCTTTCTTTATTAATCCATTTTCAAGTAATCTATCAATAAAATCTTTACAATACTGATACATTTTTTCATTTGTTTCAGCATCTAACTGATTAAAAGATATATATCCAAATTGAACCTGACCTATCATTTTATCTACAACATTATAATTATTTGTTATTACTTTGCCCATCGGTGATACTGGTAAAATTTTATATAATATTTTACTAATCGTAGGTTGGTTATAATACAAATAATTTTTTAACCTCCCACCAGCACCATTCCCAAACGCTAAACAGTCGCCAGCTCTATTCTTAACTTGTATATATTGATATTTATCTCTATTTTTTTTAACTAATTTTGTTATTTCAAGAACATCAAAACCGCTATCTAGTAATTCTTCATATATGATATCAAAAAAAATTTTTTCCTCCTCTATACCAGGCGGTTCAGCAATTTTACCCTCTTTAATAAGTTTACTTAACATAGAGCCTTCATGTAATATCAAAGAATAATAACTTATTCCCGCAATATCTAATTCCTTTATAATTTTTAAATCAAAATAAAGTTCTTCTTTTGTCTGTCCTGGATAATTATATATTAAATCAATATTTGTATTCTTAAATCCTTTGTCTATTACTTTTTGTATTTTCTTAATTGCATCATATCCGCTTCCTCTACGCCCCAACTGTCTTCTTCCTCTATCGACAAACGTCTGTACTCCTATACTAAATCTATTTACTCCCATTTCTTTCATTACGTCTAATTTTTCTTCAGTAAGTTCAGAAATTGAAGTCTCAACGCTTATCTCTGCATCTCGACTAATTGGCAGTAGATCATGCATAGTTTTAAGAATGGCTTCAATCTGCTTTGCTGATAGTACTGTCGGCGTACCTCCTCCAAAATAAACTGATTCGAATTCCTTCGATTGAATATATTCGTAATCTGCAATCGATTTAATCTGACGAATTATTAATTTATGATAATCCTCTACTGACGAATCTAATTTTACTCTATTTAAATTACAAAACGAACACAATTTAACACAGTAAGGTATATGTATATATATAGCTCGAGGTCTATCAGCTTTTGTTTTTAACACTTTTTTTATATATTCTATATGATTCTGTCTATCGGTAAATGCATCTTTTAATTTTACTAAGGATGCATGATGACTTCTTTGCCTTATTGAGTACATGTTCACTATTTTGCCTCCTTAATTCTAATAATATTGTCTTCGTATCCTTTTAATGGACTAATAGCAAAAAACATAGGTTTAGAAGTAGTTTTGTCTATAGTTATTTGTGCTTCAATATTATATACATCTCTTAACATCCTTTTAGTAATTACCTTATGAGGACTTCCTTGCATGACAAGTCTACCTTTGTTTATCACAAAAATCCTATCGCTATATTTAGATGCCTGATTTAAATCATGTAGTACCATAATAATTGTTACTCTATATTTCCTATTAATTTCATATAGTAGTTCCATAACTTCTAGCTGATGGGAAATATCTAAATATGTAGTTGGTTCATCAAGCATTAAAACTTTAGTTTTTTGTGCTAAAGTCATCGCAATCCAAGCTCGCTGACGTTCTCCTCCAGATAAAGTACTAATAAATCTGTCAGCAAGACTAGTAAGTTTAGTTACATTTATTGCCCAATCTACAACCTCATCATCATATTTATTTTTAAATTCATACCACTTTTTATAAGGCATCCTTCCATAAGATACCAAATCTCTAACAGTACAATCTGCTGGGCTATGATTGTGTTGACTTAAAATTGATAATCTTTTCGCAACTTCTCTGGTAGGTAATTTTTGAATATCATAACCATTTAAATATGCTACCCCATTTGACGGTTTTATCAGCCTAGATAAAGCCTTTAATATCGTAGATTTCCCGGAACCATTTGGACCTATTATCGAAATAATCTCGCCTTCATTAATATCCATACATAAATCATAAATCACCTGTTTTCTGTCATAATGTATATTTATCTTTTTTGCACTAATCAACTTCCATACCCCCTAACTTTTCTAAGCAAATATAGGAAAAATGGACCTCCAACCAATGCCATGATTATTCCAACTGGCAACTCTATAGGGGAAAATGCCGTTCTAGCTACCATATCGGCTAAAACGAGTAAATTTGCTCCAAGTATAGCACTTGACGGTAACATAAAACGATAATCCGAACCTACCAATAATCTACTTATATGCGGAACAATAAGACCTATGAAACCAATTAATCCTACAACTGCAACAGAAATACCTGTTAAAAAAGCCGCTGTCATAGATAAAATAACTCTTGCTAAATTGACCCTTACCCCTAAATTTTTTGCAGTATCATCTCCAAGTTGTAAAGCATTAGCAACACCCGTCTCAAATACTGCTATTATCAATCCTATAACAGTATAAGGAAGTAATATCTCAACTTGATTCCAACTTTTACCAGCTAAACTTCCATTTACCCACATTAAAATCCCTTGAATTCTATCACTATATAGAACTGAAAGCATTGATGTTCCACCGCCAAGTATTGCATTTATAGCTACTCCAGCTAATACAATACGTACAGCACTTATTCCTTGTCTCCAAGACAATATAAACACTAAAAAAGTTGCTATCATTCCACCTAAAAATGCTACAAATGGAACTAACGCTGTCAACTCAGGAAAAACTAACATTATAATAATTGCAGCTAAACTAGCTCCTGAAGTTACTCCTATAACTCCAGGAGATGCTAATGGGTTTCTCAATACCGATTGTAATAAAGCACCTGATATAGCTAGATTAGCCCCTACAAATACTGCCAATATAGTTCTTGGCAATCTTATATTTAAAATTATCGTTCTAACAGTAAAATCTGAACCAATCGTAAGCGCATCAATTATTTGTTTCAATGAATAATTTACACTTCCAAATCTCAAAGAAACTAATACTAACGTAATAAGTAAAACAATCTCAACAATATATACAATAATCCTTTTTATAGATCTACTTTTTAAATTCATATTTACAGCTGCGTTTTGTGCACTCATCTATTTCCTCCTTCTGCATCCTCTTTAAAATATAATATTTCTGCTATGTATTCTAATGAGTCAATAGATTTAAGTCCAGGATTTGCAAAGAATAAAGTGTTGTCGAGATCATAAACTCTGCCATTTTTTACAGCATTAATTTCTTTCCAAACCGGATTTGTATTAAATTCGTGCTCAAATATTTTTCTTGTCTGTTCAGAATCTCCATGAGATATACGTAAAATTACATCTGGATTCATTTCTACAACTTTTTCTTGACTAAAAGGAATATACGCTCCTAAATTTTCTTCAAAAGGAATTGATTCTGTAACATTTATTCCTCCCAGCATTTTTACTAAACTACCCGTGAAAGTAATATCTCTTGCTAAAGTAAACGTTCCTTGTGCTCCATGAATAATCATAACTTTAGGAGCTTTTTTACCTTTAATCTTATCCATAATTATTTCTTCTCGTTTTTTAAATTCATCTAATACCTGTTTAGCTTTTTCTTTTGCTCCAAAAGCCTCTCCGATGTCTTTAATAAGCTTTTTAGTATCCTGATAAGTATCATTTTTCAATGCTAAATATTTAATATTATGTTCTTCAAAGGTTTGTTTATGTTTTTCTAAGAACCTTGGAGACATAATTACAACGTCTGGCTGTATTGCTAAAATTCTTTCTATATCTGGACGCATAGGACTTCCTACTTTTGGAATATTTTTAAGTTCATCGGGTAGTGGTCGCTTAGTTGATGTCATTGCTTCTATTTCAATTCCAAGTCCATGCATAACTAATGCTATGCTATAAGAAATTGGAACTATTTTTTTAGGCATCTTATCAAATACTATCTCTTTACCTTCTGCATCTAAAATTACAATTTTCTTATTTTCTTCCTCTTTGACGTTCTTATCAGCATCCTGCTCAACTTTTACATCCTTATTTAATTGTTCAGTATTATTACAACCGATTAATATTGAAGATAGTAAAGTTATTACTAGAAAAATAGATAATATCTTTTTCATTTCAAATCCTCCTTGATATTTTTTATATATAAAAATCAATTTCAAAAGATATTGAAAATCAATCTCATTTTCTATTATAATGGGAATAGAATTTTTATCTTTAACTTTTTTATTTCTTTTATAAAAATATTATTGATTTTAAAATTTAAATAAGGAGAAATTTTTATGATTAATTTTTTAAAAATGCAAAATGATACGCTACATGATAGATTGAATATTCAAATAGCTCTTGAAGGTGTAATTTTAGACAGTATTAAGGCAGGACAATTAAATAATGCTCTAAAGACATATAAAAAAATTGTTAATGTATATATTCTCAATGATATAGGAAATGGCTGTCGTTTAAGATGTATTAAAAATCATATAATATCACTTTCAGCTTTAATAAATAGAATGATAATAGACATAGGTATTAATTCTAATTTATTAAAGATAAAAAACTACAAGTTTTTAAATAAAATAGAATCTTCTAATTCAATAAAAGACACTATAGCAATAGGAGAAAAAATGATAGAAGAGTATTGTAATGTAATTTTAGATAATTATTCCTGTACTGAAAATATACTTATTAGAAAGGCCATTTCATACATCCATAATAATTTTTCAGAGAATATTAAACTAGACGATGTGTGTAATCATGTACATATAAGTAAAACATACTTCTGCTCGCTCTTTAAAAAATATACAGGTGTGTGTTTTTCAAAATATTTAAACAATATAAGGATTGAAAAGAGTAAAGAACTACTTAAAAAAAATGAAATGTCTATTTTAGACATTTCTATCGCAGTAGGCTTTAATAATCAAAGTTATTTTTCGAAACTATTTAAAGATAATACTGGTATTACACCTAAAGAATTTAGAAAAAATTATTTTAATAAGTATGTTTATAAGTAGCTTAATACGCTTATTACGATATAAGTTAATAGTAAAATAAATCCTGATGATCTTTTTAATTTATCTTTACTAAATATAGTACTTAATCTGAATACGGTTAATACAAATATCATTGCTGGAAAGTATAATTTGAAGAAATCAGGAGTAACGTGTATGCCTTCTTTTGAAAAGGCTGCCGCTGATCCTACTACAAATAGTACATTTAAAATATCTGCACCTATAACATTACCAATGGCTAATTCTCCATGACCTTTTATAGAAGCTGTAACAGATGTAACGAGTTCTGGAAGTGATGTGCCAAATGCAACTAAAGTAGCCGCTATTACACTATTTGGAACATTTAATCTAATAGCTGTTTCTTGTACTGTTGGAATTAGTATTTTTGAAGAGATGATAATAATAACTACTCCTAAGACTAATTTCATTAGAGTTATGAATTTATTTCCTGTTTCTCCATTAGACTCTTCTGTAGATAAGTTTTCATCTTTACTATTTTTAGTCCATTTTATAGAGGTGTATATATATACTCCTAATAAAATAATAAATAGAACTCCAGATAAATTGGATATATGTCCTCCTCTAGTAAATATATATCTTAAAGAAGTGAACGGTATAGAAACTAATACTAACAACAAGCCAGCAAAAAATTGAATCCAACCATGTCTATTAACAACATCTTTCTGTATTTTGAGTGGAGAAATTAATGCTGCAATCCCAAGTATAAGTCCTGTATCGCATATTACAGAACCAACTGCATTCCCTAATGCTAAACTGGAATTACCTGCGATTGATGCCATAACCGAAACTGATGCTTCTGGAAGTGTAGTTCCTAAACTCACAATTGTAGCACCAATAATCATTTTGGGTATTCCTAATTCCTCTGATAATGCTACTGCCTCATCTACTAGTAAATCTGCTCCTTTACTTAACGTATACAGAGTTACTGCTATAATCATAAAGAGAACTGGTAAAGATGCATTAGTAATAATATTTGATACTAATGATTCCATAAAAACACCTTCCTTCTTGAATTATATTTTATTGAATTGTATAATAAGTCTATATAAAAACAAAGACTTGAGTATAACGTAATAACGCTATACACAAGTCTCACTATTTAAAATTAAGCCAGATAAGAAAATCTTACCATGATGTTGGCTTAATTACACTATAAAAGTGCTAGCTACTCCCCTGTGCACCTATAAATTTCTGGCGGAGAGAGAGGGATTCGAACCCTCGGTACACCTTAAAGGGTGTACACCTGATTTCGAGTCAGGCGCATTCGACCAGCTCTGCCATCTCTCCATAATTTAATATTATTTTTTTGAATTTTCTCTAATCTTTTTAAAAAATTCTTTAATAATACTAGAACAATCTTTGTCTAATACACCCCATACAATATCTACTCTATGATTTAATTTAGGATTATCAACTATATTTAATACAGAACCACAACCACCCATTTTAAAATCTCTAGCACCTATCACAAGTCTCTCTATCCTAGAATTCACTATCGCTCCTGCACACATTGGACAAGGCTCTATAGTAACATACATTGTAGTTCCTAAAAGCCTCCACCCACCCAATGTTTTACTTGCCTCTTTAATAGCTATAATCTCCGCATGACACGTAGCATCCTTTAGTGTTTCTTTAATATTATATCCTCTTCCTATAACCTTTCCATCTTTTACAACAATAGCCCCTACAGGAACTTCACCAATTTTATAGGCTTTATATGCCTCTTTAATAGCCAATCTCATGAAATATTCATCCATAGACAAGCTTCTCCTGATATACAAAAATGGCGCACCCGAGAGGATTCGAACCTCCGACACACGGCTTAGGAGGCCGCCGCTCTATCCTGCTGAGCTACGGGTGCACAAAACGTATTTATTACCACAACTATATATGATACATCAATATATATTTTTTGTCAAATCGAGTTTATATAATGATTGTGTCAAGTTACTGTAAGTTTTAAAAGTTATAGAAAGCCCCTATGCAACCTTACCAAGTTAAAATTATTTAATTTTCTAATAAACAAATCGGCATGTCTTACTATAGTAATCTTATTAAAATCGATTTTTGAGATATTCTAAAAGAAGATAAATTATACTGAATCAGCATAATTTATCTTCTTTTAAGTTTTATATTTTATCTCTCTTTTAATTTAAACTTGAACTTTTGCCACGGTTTAATATAGTCAATCAAAAACAATTCTTCATCTACAATCCTACCAACAACATTTGTCTTTCCATTATTATCCATGTCTTTCAATGCAATTTGAAGCTCTCCAGCATATCTATCATAAAGGGAACTCTCAATTAAGATATCACCTCTTTTTATAGGTTTTGGATTAAACAATTTAAAGTTATTCCCTTTATATTTTATTCTGCTTTGTGTAGATCTTATCATATACTCAGAAACGTCTCCTCTATTAAAGTGTAATTCTTCTAAAACTACTTTCCTCTCTAGTTCTGGAATGTTATCATGAAGCTCAACTGTTAATTCAAGCATATTTCTATTTAGTTTGCCAAGAGTCTTTAATTCTTCTTCTGATGCAAAACAATTGGCTATTATAACGTCATCTATTAAATCTGTATTGAATAAATCTTTTGCTTGAACTTCAATGGGCTTATCTCTATGTTCTTCAAGAGTACATAATCCCTCACTCACATGCCACGGTCCAAAAGTTGCATTACTTGAAGAAATAAATGCAGCAGTCCTTATACCATATTCTTTAAACTGTCTAGAACATTTTATAAAATGCTCTCTCGAAAGCCCTGTATATCTATGAGGATAAAAGTTATGACATCCAATTAAATTCTCTTTATTTGGAAGATACGTAAGAATATTATCAAGATACTTAGTTCCATTACTCATATTTATTTCAATTTTTAGATTATGTTCATTAAAAGTCATCAAACTCTCTTCAATTCCTGAAAAACCAATATCTAATCTTATTCCTGTTAAATTTAGTTCATGAAAAAAACTTAAGTTTTTGAAACTAATATTAAATCGCTCAAATACTTCTGGACTTACATCAGCTATAACCTCCATACCTAAATTCTTTGCATAAGTAACAACTTCTTTGAATTCTTTAATAATCCTATCTATATCCCCTTTAGCTGATATAAGACATGTAAAAACCCTTGTAAATCCATATTTTGCTGCTAAAGATAAATATGCTTTATTTTGCTCTACACTTGCATTCTCTGGATATATAGAAACACCTAATCTTCTCATTTTATCCTCCTAAATTATATTTTAGTATTAGGAATTACTTATTACTGATTTTCATATATATATTTATAAACTCATCTGCAAGATCTCTAACAGTCATTGCATTCATCAAATGATCTTGAGCATGAATAAGTAATAGTGATATATCATGTTTTTCACCTTGTGCCTCGGCTTGTATAAGCTTTGTTTGCTCCCTATGTGCTAATTCAAGCTTTTTTGATGCTTCTTCAATACACTCTCTTGCTTTGTCAAAATCTCCATTTTTAGCATAGGTAATCGCTTCCATACTTGAACTTCTAGCATCTCCACTATAAGTTATTATTGAAAATATTACCATTTCAGAAACCATAATTTATCGCTCCTTATCTTCTATTTGAATTGTGGTAAATAATCTCTGTTTTGAACAAGTATATCATTTAATATTTTTTTTGCAATCTTAACCGAAGGAACTAAAGGATTTGCTAT
Organism: Caloranaerobacter azorensis DSM 13643; assembly: GCF_900129995.1. Taxonomy (GTDB): domain Bacteria; phylum Bacillota; class Clostridia; order Tissierellales; family Thermohalobacteraceae; genus Caloranaerobacter; species Caloranaerobacter azorensis. The sequence continues at coordinate 12,559 of NZ_FQXO01000053.1, forward strand.
TAATGCCATTAAAGCAGTGTAATAATCTCCTGTTACACCAGCTTTTACAGTTAAAAGTTCATATGATTTAACTTGCTGAATTAGTCCATTTATTTTTATTGGTAATTTCCCAAAAGCAATTGGTTTAGCTCCTGTTTTACTAATCACTGAGTTAATCTCTACTACTACATCATCAGGTAAATTTGAAATAGCCCCATTATTTCGAACATTAACTGTATGGATTTCTTCCTTATCGTTATATATTGCACTTATCAAAGAAACTGCTGCATCAGAGTAGTATGCTCCCCCTCTTTTTTCAAGTTCTTTTGGCTTTTCATCAAGACTTGGATTTTTATATTTTTCAAACAAATCTTTTTCAATTTTCATCACTTGCTGTGCTCTAGTACCTTCACCACTCTGAAAAGCTTTAATCTCTTCTTCTAGAATTTCATCAGTCATATAAAAATATCTATGATAAGGGCATGGTAGCATTCCTAACGAATATATAAAATCCTTATCCCAGTTAAGATCAGGAATATTATTCATATTTATAAGTGCGCTATCACTCAACTTTTTTAAAACGGTAGAAGTTATATTTTTCCCATCTAAATATATTTCCTTACCATAAACCATATGATTAAGCCCAACAAATTCTATTCTTACACGCTTGCTGTCAACATTAAGTATCTTTGCAACGTTGTTTACCATTCCAATAGGCACATTACACAACCCTATAGTTTTTACATTTGTATATCTCAAAACTGCTTCAGTAATAATTCCGGCTGGATTTGTAAAGTTTATTAACCATGCATCTGGAGATAATTCTTCAATATCTCTACATATATCTAAAATAACTGGTATTGTACGAATTGCCTTAGCAAAACCTCCTGGTCCTGTTGTTTCTTGTCCAATAACGTTATACCTTAAAGGAATTCTTTCATCCCTTGCTCTTGCTTCTAATCCGCCTACTCTTATCTGAGTTATTACAAAATCAGCATCTTCAATAGCTTCTTTACGATCTAAAGTCATATGTACTCTAGTTTTTAATCCTGCTTTAAAGAACATTCGTTTTGCCAACTCTCCAACTATACTAAGCTTTTCTTTACCTTCTTCTATATCAACTAAATATATATCATCTACTGGAAGTTCTTTAGCTCTAATAATAAATCCTTCTATTAATTCTGGGGTATAACTACTTCCTCCACCTATTACTGCAACTTTTAAGCCTTTATTCATAATTATCACACCTCGCAAAAATAAAATTTAATAAATACTTTGCATTAATATATTTAATTATGATTTATTCCTATTCATTCTCATTAAAAAGTCCAAACCGAAAAGACATAAAGTCTTCCCGGTTTTATTCGGCAGTACTTTTTCCTTTTTCGGTATCATGTTCTCCCCTTACCATCTTATCTGCTAGAATTACAAATGGTAAATATATCATTACAGCTACTATAAAGTTTACTAATGCTAATAATCCTCCTCTTATGTCGCCACCTGTTGCTAAAAAACCACCAATACCAACAGGAGTTGTCCATGGCATTACAACATATGTTGGCGGCACTAATCCACTAGCAGTCGCAACATAAGCTATAAGTGTTAAAACTCCTGGAACAATAATAAAAGGGATAAATAAAATCGGATTAAGAACTATAGGTAGTCCAAATATTATAGGCTCGTTAATTTGAAAAATTCCTGCTGGGGTACCTAATTTTGCAATTGTTCTATAATCTTTTCTCCTTTTAGAAGCAATAAATATTGCTAAAATAAGTGCTAATGTAGCACCAGAACCACCTAAATGTACATAAGCATCAAAGAAAACTCTTGTAACTACATTAGGTGCTTGTAATCCTTGCTGGATGGCACTTGCATTCGCTTCTAAAGCAGGTAAATACAATGTATTCATTATTGGATCCATTATATTAGCTCCATGCAAACCAAAAAACCAGAAAAGATTGATAAGCATAGCAAAGAACATAGCAGAAAGTACCCCTTGACTAAATCCCTGTAAAGGTTTTTGAATTAGATTTAAAACTAAATCATATAAACTAGTTCCACCTAACTTACTTATTAAAAATGCTAAAATCCCAAGTACATATACTGCAATCAAACCTGGAATTACTGCTGCAAATGCTCTTCCAACTGCTGGTGGTACATTATCAGGCATTTTTATAACAATATTCTTTTTCATAAGTCTAACAAATATTTCTGTAGCTATAATAGCTACTATTATAGCAGTAAATAAACCTGTAGCATTCAAATATCCCCAATGAATATAACCCCAACCAGCATCTCCATGAGCTTGTGGAGTTACAACTAAAAAGGCTGCTGCAGAAATCACTCCTGCTGCAAGTGCATCGGAACCATAACCTTTAGCTAAATTGTATCCAACTGAAAAAGCTATTAATAGACTCATTACTGCAAATGTGCCCCACCAAACATTCCCATTGATTGCAGTAAGCGTACCAAGTACAGGTATCCATTTAAAAACAGTCTGATTCAATAATACCGCAAAAGAACCTGCTAAAATTAAAGGCATAATCCCGACAAAGCCATCACGAATAGCAACTAGGTGTCTTTGAGAACCTATCCTAGCAGCCACTGGCACAAAATGTTTTTCCATAAAACTAAAAAATCCCTTCACATAAATCCCCCTTGTATAATATAGTTTGTAAAACACATCAAAATAAATATCCTATCTAAAAGTTTTCATCTACTCCTCCTGCCTAGTAGCATGAAAACTTAAAAAACTTGTGCTTTAAAAAACAATTTGAGATAATTGTTCTCGTAAACAGATAGAGATTTTCGTATTCCCCCTTGAGGTTTAAATCCTCCTAAAAAAGAGTGATATCTCTACTTTACGAGTTTTTGCGAATAAGCTGGATGTTGATTAGCTAAAGCTAATTCTTCGTATGTCTAACAAGGCTGTAACTTGTAAAGATTAGAGTGCATATCTATCTGTAATTTAAATTGTGAGGTGTTTGTATGATTA
>NZ_FQXO01000081.1 GCF_900129995.1 Caloranaerobacter azorensis DSM 13643
TAATCTTATGCAATTATATTTCTTTAGGTGTATTAGAGGATTTAGAAAGAAAAGAATGTTGCAGATAGATATTATTGAAGATATAAGAGATGAAAGATTTACTATAGAAGCTGATTGGATAAATCCAATATTTGAAAAAACATAATTAAAAATAAAACTGGAAATTGATTATTAAAATTTCTTGGGGTAGGGGGAGGTGTAACTATTTTTAAGACCTATCGGTCTACAGGTTTCCCAGTTATTCAAGTAAATGTTAAAAAATAAAATTTTAGTAAAAATAAATTTTTTACTGGAAATTTGATGCGAAATCTCTGTCTGAATAAAAAAATTGTTGACTTAAGTTTATAGACTGTGATATCATATTATGAGAACAATTCAATAAAAATCTTGATGCCTTATCAAGAGTGGTGGAGGGAATGGGCCCTGTGAAACCCGGCAACCGGTAACTGAAATTGTAAAGTTACACGGTGCTAAGTCCCACAGAATGTAGATTCTGAAAGATGAGGTTATCTCAGAAAACTACCTCTTCCTTTTGGAAGGGGATTTTTTAATTTTGAATGATGGGAAATTAAAAATTTAAAATTGAAAATGTAAAATATAAAAAATATGAAATTAATTGGCTATTAGTTGTTAATTGTTTTTGAAAGTGAATATTGAATGACGAAAAGCGAAATGTCAGTATATTAGCTATTGACTGTATTATGATATAACATAAAAAACTATAATTGCTAATAATAACCATGTAAAATCTATCTATATTTATTAAAATATATATTATTAAATAATTTTAAATTTTTAATTTTCAATTTTAAATTTCTTAAATGGGAGGTTTTAAGATGAGAAAGTGGTTATTTACTTCTGAATCGGTTACTGAAGGACATCCTGATAAAATTTGCGACCAGATTTCAGATGCGGTACTTGATGCTATATTAGAATGCGATCCAGAAGCTAGGGTAGCATGTGAAACGTCAGTTACTACTGGATTAGTTTTAGTGTCAGGAGAAATTACGACTAGATGTTATGTAGACATACCAAAAATCGTAAGAAAGACTATAGAAGATATCGGTTACACTAGAGCTAAATACGGTTTTGACTGCGACACTTGTGCAGTTTTGACTTCTATTGATGAACAGTCTCCTGATATTGCTATGGGAGTTAATGAAGCATTAGAACACAGAGAAAAAGCAAAAGACGAATTAGATTTAATTGGTGCTGGAGACCAAGGTATAATGTTCGGTTTTGCTTGTAATGAAACACCAGAACTTATGCCGCTTCCAATTTCATTGGCACACAAATTAGCAAGAAGATTAACAGAAGTTAGAAAAAATGGAACTTTAGACTACTTAAGACCAGATGGTAAGACTCAAGTTACAGTTGAATATCATGACGATAAACCTGCAAGAATAGATGCAATAGTTATTTCTACTCAACACAGTCCAGATGTAGATTTAAAGACTATTGAAAGAGACTTAATAGAACATGTAATAACAAAGGTTATACCAAGTGAATATTTAGATAGTGAAACAAAATATTATATCAATCCAACTGGCAGATTCGTAATAGGCGGTCCTCAAGGAGATGCCGGTTTAACAGGAAGAAAGATTATTGTTGATACTTATGGTGGATATGCTCGTCATGGCGGTGGAGCATTCTCAGGAAAAGACCCTACTAAAGTTGACAGATCGGCTGCATATGCTGCAAGATATGTAGCAAAAAATATAGTTGCTGCTGGATTAGCAGATAAATGTGAGGTTCAACTTGCATATGCTATAGGAGTTGCTCATCCAGTTTCAATATTTGTAGATACATTTGGAACAGGAAAGATAGAAGAGAGCAAAATTGAAGAGTTAGTTAAAAAACACTTTGACTTAAGACCTGCGGCTATCATCAGAGATTTAAATTTAAGAAGACCAATTTACAGACAAGTAGCTGCATACGGACATTTTGGAAGAACAGATATAGATCTTCCATGGGAAAAAACAGATAAGGCTTCAATTTTAAGAAAAGAAGGATTAGGAGAATAATATATAAAATACTATTGACATATATCATTATTCATAGTAGAATATCCTAAAGACAAAATATCTTTAACCTAGTCCAGAGAGGCTAGGAAGGTATAAAATAGCGGGAGTTGTGTGTATAGCATGGCTTATCTAGTCATGTCTGTTTGGCATAAATGTGATTATAACCTTCCTCGTCTCGATGGGGAAGGTTTTAATTTTGCCTTTAATATAGTCCTGTGAGGCTAAAAAGGAGGAGATAAAATGCTAAAAGGAAGACATTTAATTGAACCAAACGATTTTACTATTCAGGAGCTAGATGAAATATTTACTCTAGCCGAAGACATAATTAAAAAGCCAGAGGCTTATTCAGATGTTTGTAAAGGTAAGCTGTTGGCAACACTTTTCTATGAACCTTCTACGAGAACTAGATTTAGTTTTGAAGCAGCAATGTTGAGATTAGGTGGAAGCATAATTGGCTTTTCAGAAGCACAATCTACTTCGGTAGCAAAGGGAGAGAGCATTGCAGATACTATCAGAACTATTGGCTGTTATGCTGATATAGCCGTAATGAGGCATCCTAAAGAAGGTGCTCCGAAACTTGCTTTAAAGTATTCAAACATTCCAGTTATAAATGCAGGAGATGGAGGACATCAGCATCCAACCCAAACTCTTACCGATCTTCTTACTATTAGATATCTCAAAAAAAGCCTTTCTAATCATACAATAGGACTTTGCGGCGATTTAAAATTCGGTAGGACAGTTCATTCGCTTGTAAAAGCATTATCTAGATACGAAAACATAAAATTTATATTCATATCCCCATCTGAATTACAAATTCCCCAATATATTAAGGACGAATTAAAAGGACATGAGTATTATGAAACTTCTAATCTAGAAGAAGTGATAGACAAATTAGACATATTGTATATGACTAGAGTTCAGCGTGAGAGATTTATCAGTGAAGAAGAATATTTAAGATTAAAGGATAGCTATATTCTTACAACAGAAAAATTAAAGAATGCTAAAGAAGATATGATAATAATGCATCCACTTCCAAGAGTAAATGAGATAGCTATGGAAGTAGATAATGACAAGAGAGCCGTATATTTCAAACAGGCGAGGTTTGGAATGTTTGTGAGAATGGCACTACTTATAAAATTATTGGGGGTTGAGAATAATGCTTAATATAGATGCGATAAAAAAAGGTATAGTGATAGATCATATAAAGGCTGGATGCGGATATAAGATATTCAAAGAATTAGGACTTGACAAAGCAGATTATACAGTAGCCTTAATTAAAAACGTACATTCTAAGAAACTTGGGAAGAAGGATTTAATAAAGATAGAAAATGAAATAGATTTAGATTTAACGGTATTGGGATTAATAGATCCAAATATAACAATAAACATAATAGAAAATGAGAAGATAAAAGAGAAAATAAAATTAAGTTTGCCAAAAAAAGTAAAGGGAATACTGAGATGTAAAAATCCTAGATGTGTAACGACTATTGAAAAAATTGGAGATGTTGAGTTTACTTTAGTAGACGAAAATACAAAGGAATACAAATGCGAGTATTGTGATGCGAAAACTTCTCTTCTTACGAATGCTAAATGTTAAATGTTGAATTTTAAATATTAAAAGTTTAATAGAATTAAAAAGATTAATCGAGTGGCGATGGTTAAAAATAATGTTGTTAAAGAAAAGTTTGTATCTGTTTAAGAATAGTAAAAAGATTATTTAACATTTAACATTTACAATTTAAAATTCATTTTGCGAAGGGATTGAGCAAATGTGCTTATCAACAATGTAAAGATAGTTGATGCGAAAAAAGTTTTATATGGTTCGGTATTAATAGAAGATGGGCTTATTAAAAAAATATTTAAGGAAGATGAAGATATAAATTTACCGAAAGATACTGAAATAATAGAGGGTAAAGGTTTTGCACTTTTACCCTCGTTTGTAGATATGCACTGTCATTTAAGAGATCCGGGTTATCTATATAAAGAAGATTTAAAAAGCGGACAGAAAGCTGCATTAAAGGGTGGATATACTACACTTTGTACTATGGCAAATACGAAACCCGTTTGTGATAATACTTCAGTTTTGCAGTATATATTCGATAAGAGCAGGCAATTAGATTTATGTCATATTATACAGATTTCTGCATTAACTAAAAATTTAGAAGGAAAAGAATTAGTTGACTTTGAAGAAATGCTAAAATATACAAAACTGTTTTCGGATGATGGGAAAACTATTTTTAGTGAAGAGGTAATGAAAAAGGCTTTAATACTTTCAAACAAGTTTAAATTTAGAGTACTAACTCATTGTCAGCCAGAATTTGAGATTGTAAAGAGAGATTTAAATCTTTTAAAAGAAGTGGGCGGAAATCTTCATATATGCCATATAAGTCTTAAAAAGACATTAGATTTAATTAGAGAATTCAAAGATAAAGGTTTTAAATTTACCTGTGAAGTAACCCCACATCATATATTTGGATACGGATTAGATTATAGAGTAAATCCTAGCTTTAGGGAAAAAGAAGATGTAGAGAGCTTAATAGAAGGCATAAAACAGGGGTATATTGATGTAATTGCTACAGATCATGCACCTCATAGTTTGGAAGACAAACGAAATGGAGCTCCTGGAATTTCTTTAATAGAAGTGGCATTTTCTATGGTTTATAAGGTATTTTATGAAAATGGTATTTCATTAAACAAATTATCCGAGCTTATGTCTTATAATCCTGCTAGAATATTGAATTTGAATTGTGGGCTTATAGAGGAAGGTTATGAGGCAAATTTAATATTAGTAGATTTAGACGAAGAATATCGAATAGACACTGATGACTTTATATCTAAAGGTAAAAACAATCCATTTAATGGGGAAAAAGTTTTAGGAAAGGTGAAGATGACTTTTAAGAAAGGGAGCGTTAAGTATGATAATAGATAAGTTATATGAAGAGGTTTTGGGAAATGGGCCGGTTTGTGTTGGATTAGACACCAGATTTGAATATTTACCTGAATATTTAATAAACAGTACTAAAACGCTTGAAGAAAAAATTTTTGAATTTAATAGAAAGATAATAGATGCTACCTATGATTTAGTGGCATGTTATAAGGTACAGATTGCATGCTATGAGGCTTTTGGGATAGAAGGGCTAAAGGCATACAGCAGAACACTTAAATATATAAGGGAAAAGGGGAAAGTAGTAATAGCGGATATTAAGAGGGGAGATATATTATCTACTGCTGAAATGTATGCAAAAGCACATTTTGAAGGTGATTTTGAAGCCGATTTCATTACAGTAAATCCATATATGGGACTAGACGCGATAAGTCCATACTTTAAGTACCTTAATACAGGCGAAAAAGGGATTTTTGTACTGATAAGGACTTCTAATAAAAGTTCGAAGGACTTTCAGGAGCTTAAGGTAGATAATAAGCCTCTCTACTTGAAGATAGCTGAAAATGTGCAGAAATGGGGAGAGAGTTTTATTGGAAAGAGCGGCTTTAGTTTGATAGGTGGAGTTGTAGGACTTACTTTTCCTAAAGAATTTCTAGAGATAAAAAATATGTGCGGTAATATGTTTTTCCTAATACCTGGTTATGGTGCACAGGGCGGTACAGGAGAAGACTTAAAGGAGATTTTTAAAGAAAAGATGTGCGGAGTAGTAAATTCATCAAGAGGAATAATTAAAGCCCATAAAGGTATTGATGAAGGACTAAAGTTTAATGAACTTGCAAGAAAGCAGGTTATAAAAATGAAGGAGGATATTTTAAGGTGGCAAGAGTAATTTCGAATAAGCGTATACTCAAGGACGTATTCGTTTTAAGAGCGGAAGGAAGATTTGAAGGGGAAATGGGCCAATTCTATATGGTAAGAGCGTGGGATAAATTTCCGTTACTTTCAAGGCCTTTGAGTATTCATGATATAGGTAACGATTATATCGAGTTTCTATATAGGGTACAGGGACAGGGGACTAGTATTTTGAGTTTGCTTAAGCCATCAGATGAAATAAAATTAGAAGGGCCTTATGGCAATGGATTTCCTTTGGTTAAAGGTAAAATAGCATTAGTAGGTGGCGGAATAGGTATAGCTCCGTTGTATTTAGCGGCAAAAAAATTAAGTCAGAACGAAGGTGTGGACTTGCTTGATATATACATGGGCTTTAGAAATGAGGCCATATTAGAGGATAAGTACAAAAAGTTTGCAGACAATCTATACATTAATATAAATGGATTTATAACTGATGATATAGATTTTAAAAAATATGACTATATATTTACCTGTGGCCCCGAAATTATGATGAAAAAGATTGTTGATATGGCCAAAGATTATAATACTAAAGTATATGTTTCAATCGAAAAGAGGATGGCGTGTGGAGTTGGGGCGTGTTTAGTGTGCAGTTGTAAGACTAAATCAGGGAATAAAAGAACTTGCAAGGACGGCCCTGTTTTCTTCGGAGAGGACGTGATATTTGATGTGTAATCTTAAAGTTAAATTTAAAGATGTTGAGTTCAAAAATCCCATAATAATGGCTTCAGGGACTTTTGGTTTTGGCAGGGAATATAGCGAAATTTATGATATAGAAAAGTTAGGCGGAATATGTACTAAAGGATTGACTTTAAATAAAAGGGAAGGAAATGACGGAATAAGAATTTGGGAAACTCCTTCAGGAATATTAAATAGCGTTGGGCTTCAAAACCCTGGAGTGAGGGAATTTATCGAAAGCGAACTCGATTTTTTGAGAAAATTAGATTTAATTACTATAGTTAATATTGGAGGAGCAACGTTAGATGAATATATTGAGGCTGTTTCAATAGTTTCTAATGAAGATGTAGATATGATTGAATTAAACATATCATGTCCAAACGTTAAAGAAGGCGGAATGGCTTTTGGAATAAAAGAAGAGAGTGCAAGAAAGATTGTAAGAGAGATTAGAAAAGTTACTAAACTTCCTTTAGTAGTAAAGCTCTCTCCAAATGCAGAGGATATTGTAAGAATAGCTAAAGTATGTGAAGAAGAAGGAGCAGATGGAATATCGCTTGTTAATACATTTAATGCAATGGCTATAGATATAAGAAAGAAAAGAGCGGTGTTTAAAAATATTTATGCTGGGCTTTCCGGGCCTGCAATAAAACCTATAGCATTGAGAATGGTACATGAGGTTTGTAAGAATGTATCAATACCTGTGATGGGAATGGGCGGCATTACAGATTGGAAAGATGCAATAGAATTTATCATGGCTGGTGCTACATGTATACAAATTGGAACGGCAAATTTCATAAATCCAAGAGCGGGGCTAGAAATACTCGAGGGAATTAAGCGATTTATGGCAGAAGAAAAAATCGAGTCTATAGAGGAGATTAGAGGAATAGTTTAAGAAATTTAAAATGTAAAATTGAAAATTTAAAATTAAAAAATGAATGTAAAATTGGAAATTAAAAAAATAATTTTGCATTTTACATTTTCAATTTTAAATTTTATCAGATTGGGGGTTTGTATTATGGATGAGAAAAAAGTAATTGAGATTTTGAAAGAGTGTGATGCATTATTAGAAGGACATTTCTTGTTATCGTCAGGTAAACACAGCGATAGGTATGTTCAATGTGCTAAAGTTTTAAGATATCCGGACTTTGCCGAAAAGGTTTTGAAGGTAGTAGTAGATAAGGTGAAAGATCTTAAGATAGATAAAGTCGTAGGGCCTGCAATGGGTGGAGTAATAGTTTCATATGAAATGGGCAGACAGTTAGGTAAAGAAGCGATTTTTACAGAAAGAAAAGATGGTGTAATGCAGCTTAGGAGAGGTTTTAATATAAATAAAGGGGATAAAATATTGATAACAGAAGACGTTGTAACTACTGGTAAATCTAGTTTAGAGGTAAAAGATGTAATTGAGAAATTTGGTGGAGAGGTTATTGGGATAGCTTGTATAGTAGATAGGAGAGGGGATAATGTGGATTTAGGATTACCTGTATTTAGTGCAATAAAGTTAGACATAAAAACTTATGATAAAGAAGAATGCCCTCTTTGCAAAAAAGGATTGCCTATTGAGAAACCGGGAAGCAGAGAAAATGTAACATTATAAATTTAAATTCATATCATAATAATATACCCTATAAAAAGAGGGTGATTATTATGATAATGCTTATAATCACTATAATAGTATATGTATTTTTCGTTTATGGAGTAGTCATGTTTATAAAGAATTTATATGTTGATTATGTCTGTAGATATGTGGATAAGAAAAATACAACTATTAGAATACTTGTGGAAAATGAGGATGAAGTAGGATACTTATTAAATGCTTTAAAGGATGAGTTTGAAAATATTATATTTGTATTGAAAGAAAAGAATGATGAGATAATAAAGGCAATAGAGGTGATTTCAAAAGATTATAAAGATCATAATTTAGATTATGAAATACTGGTTAATATTGAGGATAAAAAAGAAGTTATAAATTGATTTATGAAGGGAAATATCTATGAAAATAACGCTCATGCTGAAGAATTTAGAAAAAACTAGAGGTTCAAATTTTTAGAAAATCCTAACGCGTTGGGTGAGTCGTCCTGACTCTGGAAGCTGGATTAGCATCCATGCTAATCCCACGAATTTTCTAAAAAATTTTCACCTAGTTTTTTTAACTAAATTCTTCAAGCATTTGCTTTTATTTTCATAGATTTTCAAAAAAACTAAATTTATTAGAAATTTGAGAAAGTCTTTAGCGACTTTCTCTTTTTCTTTTTTTGTTGGGCTATGAAAGACAAATAGTGAATGAGGGAATTATTCAATTCACTCAATGAAAATGAATTAGTCGTAAATTTAAAAATAAGCAGCATCAAGGTACTATATACTTGCCGGTAATAAAGAAGGGGCGCCCCTCTAATTTGGAGGGAGCTTATGTATAGTGAAATAAATAAACTAATTGATGCTGCTAAAAATGGAGATATGACAGCGAAAGAAAGACTGCTGTTTAAACTAAAGCCAGTAGTATTATCTTCTATTAAAAGATATTTCAACAGGAGAGATTTGTATGAGGATTTAATTCAAGAGGGATACGAAATAATCTTAAGAGCTTTAAGAGATTACGATAAGGATAAAGGGGTTCATTTTCTAGGTTATGTAAAGATGATGCTTAAGTTCCATTATTTAAATAATAGTAGGAAGAATAGAGAGCATATTTCATTAAATCAGACGATAAATTCAAAAGATGACAGTCTAGAGCTTATAGACTGCATTGCTGATGAAAACTTATTGCAAGATGAAATAGTTATTAAAAATGAAGAAGTGTTAGATTTGATGAATGCTTTAGATGAGCTTACCGAAAGGCAAAGAGAGATAGTTTTTATGTATTATATTCATAACATTTCCTTAAAGGAGATAAGTAAAAGGCTTGATATAAGCTATAGAACTGCTGTAAATATCAAAACTTCTGCGATAAAAAAATTGAAAAAGTCTATAGTAAATCTTTAGCCTCTCTTCTATATAAGGAGTAGAAGGGAGGTGAGAAGATGGCAGTAAATGCAGTAACTAAAGATTCAAAAATTAAACTTAATTTAGATGGTGGAGTAGATCAAAAAGGAAAACAGATAGTAAAATCTAAAACTTATTCTAAAGTTAAGACTGCAGCAACAAACGAAGATGTATATTCAGTAGCAAAAACTTTGGCTAATTTACAGAAGATGCCGGTAGTATCGATAAGGAGAATTGATGAAATCGAATTAGTAGAAAATATCTAATCTATTTAATTTATTCTAACAAGAAGGAGGTGTGACTATGGCAAGAAGCAAATTAGAGATGATTTTTAAAAATCAGTTAGACAAAAAGACAACTATTTCTGTCGATAATCCAAAAGACGATTTAACAGAGGAGGAAGTATCTGCTGCAATGAATGAGATAATACTTAAAAAAATATTTAGTTCTTCAGGTAGAGATCTTGTTGCTATAGCAGGTGCTAGAATAGTTACTACAAACGTTCAAGAGTTAAACATAGCATAAAAATAAAGATGCAGGGGGACGGCAGAGTACGTCCTTCTGCTTTTGTGTCTTAATTTAATTAATAACGGAATTTTACATTTTCAATTTTA
>NZ_FQXO01000013.1 GCF_900129995.1 Caloranaerobacter azorensis DSM 13643
AGGATAAAAAATAATATAGTGAATTCAAAGTTTTGACCGTATATTTTTTTATAAAGTTATCGTATATAAACTTTATTGACCTTACTTCTTCAAGTGCAAGTATTGACAGTATTAGCCAGTAAAATATATTAAAGCTTCGCTTCTTAAAAATATGTCTATATTCATATAAATATTGTTTTAATGTTTGTTTTATAGAGTTTTTGGATATACTAATCATAATCAGACATCTCCTAGATTTTTTTTTTAGTTATGATTAGTATTCCTAGGATTTAGATGTCTGATTTTTCTACTTTATGGAAGCTAACTCTTTATTTCTTGTAAAGTGGTGTTTTTATAAATATAAGTTTAAATATAAGTTTGTAATTGTCAAAAGTAATAGAATCGACTTTTATAATTTTTACTATTCAATCAGCATAACATAATCCTCCAAATATCTTATAAGCATCTAATCCTTCATTTCGTATTATTGAAAACTCATCTACTGCAAACCATCCTCTTTCACCTATTTTAGTTTCAACTAAACACCATTCTTTATCATCAGTTCCAACTATAGTAACTTTCCGTCCTTCATTTAAAATAAAATAATCATCACTATTTCCTCTATTTTTTAATAACTTTATTGGTCTTTTTATAAATACATCATAATTAGTTATATAGATATCTTGAGGTACTTCTATTAATTTATGCTCTTTTGATAGAGTATAATACTTATCAAAAAACCAAGTCTGTAATATCTTGCTCCTAGTTCTTGCTGAAAGCTTACCCATTCCATCTATTTTTATACCATATTCGAATAGCCCTTCTGTTTGTCCCATTTTGATAATGTTTTGTCCATCATAACAATAAAAATACGATACATAATCATTACTAGGTCCATAATCACTTATTATAATCTCTTTAAAGTTATCATTCTTATCTATATCGACTATAGCAAAATTATTACTATAATTGCCTAGTTCCCCTTCAATTACTAAATTGTTAATATGAAGTTTATAATTACTCATATTTTCTAACTCAAATAAAATCCTCTCTGTTTTACCATCACCATTAATATCTATATTTATTTCTTTATTGCATGGATAAACATCATAATTAGTTTTATAATTTTCATGTTTTTCATGGGTTTTTCTATATCTGTCTTCAAAAAATTTAATAAAATTTACATTATATTTCTCTATACTATTTAAACTACTAAACTCTACGGTAGTTGTTGGTTTATACCAACTTTTTTTAGCAAAATAATTTCTATACTTTTCTTTTTTAAATATATGTCCTTTTCGTGCAAAAATCTCATTTCTAGCATATTCAAGGAGCTTATTTGATAACCCTAGTAGTTGTTTTTCTGTTAACTTTTCAATATGACTATTTGGAAATATAAAATCTTTTTCTTTTCTTATCAGTTCTTCATTAGTCTGTTCTATTTCCGTAACTTCTATTTTATTCTCCGCAACTTTATTCTCTTCGATTCTATCATTGTTAATATTATTGCAAGATACAATAATAATTAACATAAAAACAAAAAATATTAAGAAAATAACATTCCATTTTCTCATAAAAAAACTCCTAAAAAATTTAAGAGAGCTAACGCCCTCTTATTTATTCTTCATAAATTCTTCTATTTCCTCTACTGTTTTAATAATATCTTTTGATAAAACCTCACAACCATCCTCCGTTACTAAAACATCATCTTCTATCCTTATACCTATTCCCTCTTCTTCAATATATAGACCTGGTTCAACTGTTAAAACCATTCCTGGTTCTAATTTTCTTTCATAACTACCTACATCATGTGTATCAAGCCCTAAATAATGGCTTACTCCATGATAATAATACTTAGTTATTTCACTATCTTCATTTATTAAACCTATTTTTTTACACTCTCTAATCAATACATCTTTCGTAATTTCATTTAATTTTTTTATAGGCATGCCAGGTCTTATAGCTCTAATCGTTTCAAGCTGTGCTTTCAATACAATATTATAAATTTGTTTTTGTCTTTCAGTGAATTTACCATTAACAGGATAAGTTCTACTTATGTCAGAACAGTAATTCTCATATTTAACACCTAAGTCAAATAATATTAGGGAATTATCAGCTATTTTACAATTATTTTGTTCATAATGAAGTATTGTACCATTAACCCCTGAAGCAGCTATTGTTTTAAAAGCCAAGTTCTTAATGCCTAATGATTTTACTGTAAAGTCGAAATATGCTTCAGCTTGATATTCCATCATATTAGGCTTTAAATTTTTCATTACATTTTCAAGCCCTTCCTTAGTAATATTGATTGCTTTCTTTATCCTTTCTATTTCTTCCTCCTGTTTTATAGTTCTTAAATTACAAATATCTTTATAAATGTTTTTTATATTAATATATGGATATCTTTCTCTTATTTCGTTTGCAAAAATAATCGCCGGATTTATATTTGAATTCCATTCTCTACGTTCTAAATCTAAATAAATTGTGTCTATATTATTCACTACTACGTTCATTGCTAAAAATTCCTGAAATTCTTCTTTGAATTGAATATTTTTAATACCTGATATTTCTTCTGCTTCACCTTTAGTCATTTTTTTACCAATCCATTTTTCTAATTTAGGATTAGAGTTTTCTATAAATAACATTTCTTCAACTTTATCATTCTTTTTAAACATAAAAAGTATAAAATTTTCTCTCTCTAATCCTGTTAAGTAATAAAAATTCCTATTAGGTGTATAAGGATACTTTTGATCTGCACTACGATAAGGTGCATTACCTGAAAATAGAATAACAATAGAACCATTTTCAACCATATCCATAAGTTTTTTTCTATTGTCTACAAAAAAACTTTGCTTCATAGTTTCACCATCCTCAATCAAATATTTAACAATATACTTCATACTTCTACAAAAACATTCCGTATCCTTTATTAAATATTTTAAATAATTTTAACTATACTCTATCCTTACTTTAGTCCCAGAAACACCAGATATTGCTGGTTCAACAATTAATTTAACAGGTACTCTATCTTTCAGTTCATCAACATGGCTTATTATTCCTACTGACAGCTTTTCTTTTTGAAGTTTCTCTAAAGAAGTCATAACTACATCTAAAACACTACTATCAAGAGTACCAAATCCCTCATCTAAAAAGAAAAATTCTATAGATGTATTTCCTTTTAATTGTATTTGTGTCGACAAAGCCAAAGCTAAAGATAGTGAAGTAATAAAAGTTTCTCCACCTGAAAGTGTATTTACATCCCTTTTTACACCGCCATTATAGTTATCACATATAACAAAATTACCTTTACTATCAAGCTCTAAACTATATCTATTGTTAGTTATATCCATCAATCTTTTTGAGGCTTCTCTAGCAATATACTTCAAATGACTTATTGCAACATATTCAACAAATTTATTTCCTTTTATGAGATCTGAAATTTCATTTAACATATCAACCTTTTTCAAAATATCTTTAAGCTGTTTTTCTAATTTTTTAACCTCAATAATATCTTTTTCCATTTTTCTTATTTTCTCTTTTTTCATACCTAACCGTTCTTTTATTTCACTATGAGCTTCTTTTTTCTTCTTTCTATTTTCAATAAAAATATTCCAATTGTCTTCAGTTAAAATTTCTCCATTTAATCGAGTTTCAATTCTCTTTATATTATCATTAACCTTTTTTACTTCATCATCATAATCATTTATCTCTTTTTCTAATTGTTCCAATACATCTCTATCTATATAACTTGCCCTTATTTCATCAATGTTTTCAAAACCCAGATTACCCATAATAACCACTAATTCTTTTTTTATATTATTTTCTGAATCTTTCAGCGTATTAATTGTTTTTAACAACCCTTCCTTACTAATTTGCAAATCTTTTAGTGTTTTTTCTCTATTTTTTAAATCATTTCTAGTTTCTTCTTCTTTTCTAATAATATCTTCTTTCAGTTTTTTAACTTCCTCTAGATATAATAAAGGATTTTTGTTTGGCGAAACAGTTTTAATCTTAATCTCATTTTCTTCTATTATTGAAGTTAAATTTTTACCATTCTCCATTATTAAATTCATTTTATTATTAATTCTTACAAGTTTATCATTCAACTTTTTCATTTCATCTGCTATTATTTTTAATGACTCTCTTATTTCTTTAACTCTAGCTTCCAATTTTTCATACTCTAAATCTTTTTTCTTAATTTCCTCAAATGCACTAATAAAGCTTTCAATTTCTAGTGTATCTTTGACTTTGTTGTATTTTTCCCGCACTCTATTGCATTCTTCTTTATTAGCTTCCAATTCTTTCAAGTTTTCTTTAATCGCCTCATTATCTTTTCTAATAGTTTCTAATAAAACAGCTTTTTCTCTTTCAAATCTGCCCAAACTCTCTTTCAATTCATCTGTCTTTTTCCTATATTCTTCATATTCTTTATTCCACTTGTCTAAATATGCTTCATTTTTTTCTAATTCTCTTTTATGATTTTCTATTTCTTGCTTAATAGTTTCTAAATCTACATCTTTAATTAATTCATCTAATTTTTGTACTTCTTCAGTCAAATTCTCTTCCTTTGCTATAATTTTATAAACTTCTGAATTTAGGCTTTCTATTTTAAGGCTTAATTCTCGCTCTCTTTTTTCGAGTTCCAATTTATTTTTTTGTATATTCTCAATTTCAAATGTATCAACTACATCGGCTTTTCTAGGATGGTGTAAAGAACCACATACTGGACAAGGTTCTCCTTCTTTTAAATTAACAACTATATTATTCATATGATTAATTAACTCTAATTTATCAATTTCTTTTTTTAGATTATCAATCTTTCGATTTACCAAATCTAGTTCTTCCTTAAAAGCTTTAAGACTTTTTTCGATTTTTTGCCTTTGCTTTTTGAGTTCATTTAACTCTTTTAAAACTTTTTCTTTCTTTTGTTTATTTTCTTTTATCTCATTGTATTGGTTTTGAAGACTTTCTATCTTTTTCCCATCTTCTAATAAAGATTTTGGGTCTTTTGGTCTATTAGATTCTAACTCTTTCGATTTATTTTCATAAATTTTATATATTTCTTTTTTTTCATTTAATAATTTTTCTATTTCTTTTAATTTGTCCTGATTTAAAGCTGTAGTATCTTTAAGTTTTTCACCTTTTTCTTCTAGTTGATTTATTTTTTCACTTAAATCTAAATACTTCTTTTCAAGTTCCAAACCTTTTATCACTTTATCTCTAAATTCACTGCCTATTTTTATAATTGACATCTTCTCTTCTATTTTTATAAGTTCTTTATTTTTCTGCTTTTCTTTTAATTTCAAATCTTCTAATGCTTTTTCACAGGAATCAAATACTTTTTTTAGTTTTGAATACTCTTCTCTAAGTTTATTCCTCTCTAAAA
This sequence comes from Caloranaerobacter azorensis DSM 13643, assembly GCF_900129995.1. GTDB lineage: Bacteria > Bacillota > Clostridia > Tissierellales > Thermohalobacteraceae > Caloranaerobacter > Caloranaerobacter azorensis. Next base: position 5,366 of record NZ_FQXO01000013.1, read on the forward strand.
TTAGTTCTTCGTTTCTTTTATGTAACTTAACGGCATTTTTCAGCTCCGTTTCCTTTTCTATAAGACTTGGCAGTTTATTGTCTTTCATCAAACTTATTTCTGTATATTTTCTTTCTAATATTTCTTTTTCCCTTAAAATACTTTGTAAACTTAACTCTACTTTCTTCAATTCTTGCTCATTTTTATTAATCTCTTCTAATGTTTTATCTAAATTGTTTATATATGGCTTTAATCCCTGTGCCTTTTTACCCTTTAAATATTTTTCTCTTTTTATTTCGATGTCTCTTTTTTCAAGCTCTAATCTCTCTCTTATTTCCTTATATTTTTTTAAATCTATTTGTAAATCCCATATTTTACTTAGTTTTTCATACTCTTTATCTAACTTTTCATTTTCTATTTTTAATTCTATTTCTTCTTTCTCTATAACCTTTAATTCCTCTTTTAATAATTTTAGATTTTCTTCACTAACATTTTCGTATTTATTTAATTGCCCTTGTATAACGTTTAATTTTGCCTCTTCTTTTCTTTTTACTTCTTTAACTTTATTAATTAATCCTGTACCATATTTCCCCAATCCCAATATTCTTTCTAACATATTACGTCTTTCACTGCCAGTTAATTTTAAAAATTCGCTAAACCGTCCTTGCGGCAATACAACAGACCTTATAAAATCGCTGTGATTTAATCCTATCAGTTTGATTATTTCTTCATTAATATCTGAAACTTTATCTATTATATTGGTCTCGTTTCCATTCTCATCTAAGTAAGACAATCTCGCTAATGTAGTCCTAGTTCCACTATCGCTTTTTTTAAGCTGTCTTTCCACTTTTACCTGCTTTCTTGACTGTCCTAATCCGACCTCAAATATAAAACTTACATTCAATTTTTCACAATCTGTATTTATAAATTCCTTCGTTCCTCTTGATACCTGTCCATAAAGCGCTATAGTTATAGCATCCAAAATAGTAGATTTTCCACTACCGGTCGGACCAAATATCCCAAATAACCCTTTCTCTGCTAATCTCGAAAAATCTATAATTTGCTCTTCTACAAAACTGTTTAACCCCGAAATTTTAAGAAGAATAGGTTTCACCTTCGTCACCTTCTTCATAAATTATTTTTGTGAAAAGTTTTATCAAATCCTCACTAGGCTCTACATTCTTTTCCCTTATATAAAATTCAGTAAATAATTCTACTATATTTCTCTCACTATAATCTTCAAATTCTTCTATCGCTTCAACTTTATCCTTTATTACGGGAATAATACTTAATATATCTGGTTTTATCTTTTTAATTTCCCTAATTTCCGATTTTGAAATAACTTTATCTGTAACAATCTCTAAATATGCCCATACTTCCCTATCCTTATTTTCTTCGCATTTCTTTATTGCTTCTTCTACTCCATTTACCTTCCATATCTCTATAGGTTTATAATTTTTTAAATATACCTCTTCTATATTTGGCTCTTGCTTAGGTTTAACATCGATTAAATATACACATTTACTGTATCCTATTTCACTTCTACTGTACTGTATAGGAGAACCCGAATAATATGCTTTTATATTTTCAGATTTAACTTTTTGCGGTTTATGAAGATGTCCTAAAGCTACATATTGTGCTTTAAATGGAAGTTTATCTATATCAACAGTAAGACCTCCACCCAACTGTATTGGTCTCTCTGAATCTGAAGTATCTCCTCCTGCCACAAAAATATGACTTACTGCAATATTTATAGTATCATCTCTAAAATATTTGGATAGATTTTCGAATATATGTCCAACCTTATTTGAATAACTTTTCTGCATTTCATTTTCATCCAACATATCCCCCAAGACTTCATTTAGCCTCTGTTCGCTAGGATATGGAAGAGTTATAATTACTATTTTTTCACCTTTTATTTCAAGTTCTAAACACCCTTCACAGGAATTTATAACTTTATGTTTTCCTACTATACCAGTTTCAACTGTACTATTTGGCTTTCCCAATAAGATGATTCCCTGTTCTGTTGCCAGAGAATTTACTGCAATAAGTCTTTCGGGACTATCATGATTCCCCGCAATTACTAATACAATTCTCTCTCCATTATTAGATAATCTCTTTAACGCATCATAAAAAAGTTTTTCGGCTCTTGCCGGCGGATTCCCATTATCATAAATATCTCCTGCTATAATGATTAAATCGACTTCTTTTTCCTCTACTATTTCTACCAAATCATCAATAAATTTCTCCTGTTCATCTAATCGGCTGTAATTCTCTAAATATTTACCCAAGTGCCAATCTGACGTATGGAGGATCCTCATATTACTCTTACCTCCTTATTAAGATCAAATAGATAAAGATAACTTTCTTTTACTTTTTTACCTGTTATTTTTTCTAACGCTTCTTTATACAGTTCAAGCTGAACTTTATATTTTTTTACTATATTTTCTAAATAACCATCATATACAAAATCCGTCTTGTAATCCACCAAAACAAGTTCATTTCCTTCTTCAAAATAACAGTCAATTACCCCTTGTATCAACAATTCTTCATCACAACCGTTTACATCTTTAATAATTTCTTTAGCCTTTTTTCTAAGTACAAAGGGAACTTCTTTATACAGTTTTTCTGCTGATATAATGCGCTGTCCAATACTACTTTTAAAGAAATTTAAAATTTTAGATATATCAATAACTTTAGCTTCTTCTTCAGTTAATAATTTTCTTTCAACCATATCATCTATTTGCTGTTTAATATATTGTTCGCTCATATTATCATTAAACGATAAATGCTGCATCATAAAATGCATTATTGTACCTTTTTCAGCTCTTGTAAAACCTTTTTTACTTTCTAAAAATCTAGGTTTTTTAATTAATGACGGTGTTTTCATAACTGCATTCTTAATATCTTTAAAAGAAAGATTCTTTATATCTGTAACAGAAAGTTTAGAAGGTATCTCAACTGCCTCTGCCTGTTTATATTCCCAATTAAACCTTAAATTAATAATATCTCTATATTCAGAAGATTTCTCTAGCTTAAAATATTTAAGTCTTTTTAATATTTCTTTACGTTTCATCAGTTCATCATTTTTTTCCATTAGAATACTACTTCTATCAATAATATTTATTTTCCATTTTGAATTATGGCTGTCTAATGTATTCTCATCTGTCTCCAAACCAGCTAACTGATGGATTAATATTCCATCTCTATGTTCTGATAAAGCGCTCATTATCCAATCTAAATAACAATTAGATTTTGTAAGATTATAAAGACTTGCACCGTCGCACCACTTTAAACTTCTATTATTAATATTTTTAACTGAACCTAATAAGATAAGTTTATCTACTGCACGTGTTAATGCAACATACAATATTCGCATCTCCTCTGACAAACTTTCTAACTTCATCTTTTCTCTTATAGCTATCAAAGGTAGAGTTTCTATATAAATCCTTTTATCTAGATCTATAAATTTAGGTCCTAGCCCTAAATCTTTATGAAGCAAAATATCTTCTCTAGTATCCATTAAATTAAACTTTTTACCCAATCCAGCACATATTACTACTGGAAACTCAAGCCCTTTACTCTTGTGTATACTCATAATTCTCACAACATTTTCATTTTCTCCAATAGTTTTTGCTGCTGACATGTCTCCACTACTTTTTGTTAGCTTATCTATAAATCTAATAAAATTAAAGAGACCATTAATTGATGTCTTTTCAAATTGACTTGCCCTATCAACCAGAATTCTTAAATTAGCTTGTCTCTGTTTTCCACCCGGCATAGAACCTACAAAATAATAAAAATTAGTTTCTCTTAATAATTTCCATATAAATTCGTCAAGCTTCATAAATTTAGACTCTTCAGCCCATTTATCCAACTTTTCAATAAACTTAACTAATCTATGCTTTAATTCATCATCTTTTGTATCTATGTATTCTTCTAAAGCATTATAAAAGGTCCCTTCTCTTTTATTTACTCTAATGGCTATCAAATCGTCTATTGAAAAATTAGCAATAGATGACCTCATTACGCTTAATAAAGGTAAATCCTGTCTCTTATTGTCAATCAACTTGAGTAAGTTTATAAAAATCTTGATTTCTAAAGCTTCAAAATAACCAGTATTATCATCAGAATATACCGGAATTCCCTCTTTCAACAATACTTCAGTAAAAATTGAAGCCCAGTTTTTAGTTGCTCTTAATAAAATTACAATATCTTTATACATTATATCTCTGAATTCCTGTTTTTTAGAATCATATGTCTTTTTACCTATAAGTTCTTTTATTTTCGAAACAATTATATTAGCTTCAACTTCTATATCAGTCAATTCTTCAAGTTCTTCATCAATGTCAAGTTCAGATGTGTCTTTTTCAACAATATCTATTTCAATACTCGAATCCCAAATTTCACCAAAGTCTAATCCTTTATATAAATAAGCATCTTCTGTATAGTCTATTTCGCCTAATTTGCTTGACATTATTTTTTTGAAAATATAATTTACACCTTCCAATATCTCTTGTCTACTTCTGAAATTTTTAGACAAATCTATTCTTACATTAACATCCTCTATATTCTTTGAAAAAGTATTGTATTTTTCTATAAAAAGACTAGGATCAGCCAATCTAAATCTGTATATGCTCTGTTTTACATCTCCTACTAAAAATAAATTATCGTCTCTCTTTATACAGTTTAATATAGTTTCTTGTACAATATTGCTGTCTTGGTACTCATCAACAAAAATATATCGAAACTTATTCTGATATTCCCTTTGTATATCTTCATTTTCTAGTATTTTTAACGTATAGTGCTCTAAATCGTTAAAATCAAGTATCCCTCTTTCTAGTTTCCTGCTTCTATACATTTCCCCAAAATCTATAACTATTTTATAAAGATATTTCATTATAGGATAAATCTCTTTTAGATATCTAGCGTTAGATTCTATATCATTAGTTATCATCTTATTTTTTATAGAATCGATTATTTTTTTATAATCATTTCTCAATTTTTTTACCTTTTCTTTGTTTTCTTCGCTTACTTCAAGCTTTCTATCTCCTTTAATAGACTTCAATTTTTTATGTTTTATACCATTTATCTCATCAAAGAAATTCTGTAAGCTATTTGACAATCCTTTCTCAAGCGAATCTATATTTTGCATATCATCATATAAAGCATCTAAATATTCAACTGGACCGTTTATTTTTTTACAAGTTTCAATAGCGTTATTTATCATATGTTTAGCACCATCAAGCTCAATATATAATATATCTTTTATAGTTTTAATCCATTTACCTTTTTCTAATTCTTCCTTTTCTACATTAAACATTTCGATACTTTCTTCTAACCATATTTCTGGATAAGGTTTACTCTGAATAAAATAATATATTTTTAATATTAACTCTCTAAGTTTTATATCCTCTTTATCTCTTCCATACCCTTCAACAAGTTTTATAAAATACTCATTTTCTTTTTCATACTCTTTCTCTAAAATCTCATCCAAAACTTCCTGTCTAATAATACTCAATTCAGTTTCGTCACCAATTCTAAATTTAGGATCAATATCAACTAAATGAAAATTTCTCTTTACGACATCTCTACAAAAAGAATGTAAAGTTGTTATTGAAGCCTTATTTAATAAAGAAATCTGTTTTCTTATATATTCATCTTCACCATCTTCTTCAAGTTTTTTTGTCAATGCATCTAAAATTCTTTCTCTCATTTCTCCAGCAGCAGCATTTGTAAATGTAACTATCAAAAGCCTATCTATATCTATCTTATCTTCAGTTATTATTCTGATTATCCTCTCAACTAATACAGCAGTTTTCCCAGAACCAGCAGCTGCCGATACTAACAAGTTTTTATCTCTTAACTTAATTGCACTTAATTGGTCAGAGGTCCAATTAGGCATCTTTTTCACCTCTACTTTCCTCTGCTATTTTCTCTAAAACCTCTTCATTAGTTAATTTCTTTATATTTCTGTAACTGTTATTCTCAAATTTTGTATCGAACTGACAAATAGAAATATACTGACAGTATTTACAAGACGTAAAATCTCCTATTTTACAAGGTTCAATTTTAATATTGCCTTTGAGTATTTCAATAGCAATTTCAGCAATAATATTACGTACGTGTTTTATTAGTGCTGTTAACTCTTCTTTAGAAAGTGCAGAAGACCTTTTTCCTATTTCACCATTTTTATTTAAAGAAGCTGGAATAATCAAAGATTTTCTATTTTGCTCAATATCTCTATCCATTGCTTTAATTACTTTAACATCTTTCAAAATAATTCCATCTAATTTTAACTTTTTCATTATTTCATTTTCTATTTCAGCTTCTTCAATGCCCTCACCATTGATTAGAGGATCGTCTATTCTAAAGTAGAAAACACCTCCAGGGTATAATTCGTCTTTAACCAGCTTATCTTTGTTTTCTAAAATAGCATCTAGATAAACTATTAACTGTATCTGCAATCCATAATAGACATCTGACAAACTGAATTTTTTATTTCCTGATTTATAATCTATTATCTTTACATAATTTCCATCTGAATCTTTATATATGTCTACTCTGTCAATTCTACCTTCAAGTTTGATTTCTTCACCATTTGGCAATTGAATAATAATCGGTGGAATTTGACTATTATCCCTGTCAGTGAATTCTAATTCATATCTTAAAGGTTTAAATTCTCCTCTTTTTAAATGTTCAGTTAAAGTCCATACGGCTCGTCTACTAATTCTCTTCAATTTCTTTACTAAATATCTATATCTATAAGTACTCTGTAGTAATTTGTTTTCAAATTCAGGGGCTAACTCATCGATTACTATATCTACTAGATTATCACATTGTTCTTTGTCTAAATTCTCCCATAAAATATTTCTCTCTTTGAGTTTTTTAGCAAATATTTCGATTGAAGAGTGAAATAATCTACCCATATCAGGAGCTTTTATTTTAAATTCTTTTCTCTCTTTAGGTTTTAATCCAAAATTCACAAAATGTGAAAATGGACAGTTAACAAATTTTTCTAGTCTTGATATGCTCGACTTAAATGGCATACTATAAAGCGCTTTCGCCTTTTCTTCTCCTATATAGCTTTCTTGATTATCAAAAGAAAGCCCATCTATTAGATTACTTAATCTATCTTTCCACTCGCTATTGTTAAAATACCAATTATATACATCTAACCATATGTCATCTAAACTATCTCCATCTAAATATCTTCTTAAATTTTCAATCATATATTTATAAGTAGATTCAGGTCTTGATATTAAATCTATATTTTTTTCGTTTTCCTTCGTTATGTCGCTAAACTCAACTATATTTGGAAACAGTCTCTTAAATCTCTCTATATATATTGACGGTCTTAAGGCCTTACCTTCTATGTCGGCTATCGGATAGCTTACCCATAAATATTCAGTTGGTTTAGCTATTGATTTATAAACTGAAAATCTTTCTTCTTTAATCCTTGAATCTACATCATCATTAATTTGGATAGAAGCTGATTTCAATGAAATCTTATCTTCTTCTGTTAGTATCCCTTCTTCTCCATATGAAGAAGGCAGCAAACCATCATTTACGCCAATTAAAAAAAGTGCCTTTATATCATGACTCCTAGATCTTTCTAGATTACCAACAAGTACTTTATCAATAGTAGGTGGTAAAATCCCTACCTCATACTCTCCAAACCCTGATTCTAAAATCTTCTTATAATCTTTAATACCTATTGTTGTATCACCTAACATTTCAACCAATTGATCAAATACTTCTATAATTATATTCCATATTTGAGTGTTTTCATTTACCTGTTCAAGTTCGCCTGCTTCTTTTAATATTTGTATTCTCTCTTCAAGTTTTTCCTCGATATTTATCTCCATTAGAAACTCAAATAATACTTTAGTCTTATTGCTGACCTTTCTGTTCTTTTTCATTTCTTCATTAAATTTTACAAAAGGATTTATAAACTTTTTTCGAATTTCATTTATAAAGACTAAATCATATTCTTCTTCTCCATAAGTAAAATCATTAAACCATTTGTCCCCTTCTATACCATAACTTAAAACATAATTTTCTAACTCCTCATATTCAATCCTATCTAGGTTTGTAAAACCTGTTTTTATAAAGTTGAATACATCTTCATATTTAAAATTTCTAATAATTATATCTAATGATGTTAATATAAGTTTAACTATTGGATTATTTAATATGCTTCTCTTTTCATCAATAAAATAAGGGATTTTGTACTCAGAAAATACTCTTTTTATAATCATTCCATATTCATCAATTGAAGACGGTACTACTGCTATATCTTTCCATCTATACCCTTTATCTCTTACAAGGGATATAATTTCTGAAGATAAGTATTCAACTTCTGTATATGGATTTGTAGCTTTAAAAATTTTAAAATTCAAAACTTCATCTCTATATTTTTTATATGGATAAGAAAAAAATTCACCTTCTAAGTATACTAATTCTGGACTTTTTGTTAACTTCAAATCTCTACCAACATATGTAGTTGAAATTTTTGCTTCTTCAGCCATTTTAGATAATATTTCATAAGTCTTTCTAGTAGGTGCAAAAACATCATAATCTCTAGCAAAATCATCTAGGTCTAATGTTAACGCTATATTTAACCTTGAAACTTTCCCAAGCAACTTTTTTAAAATATGATACTCTTGACTAGTAAAAACATCAAAACCGTCAATCCAAATTTCTGCATCGTCCAAAAATGAAACTTTATCTATATTCTCTATAAGTAAATCGAGTTTATCTTCTTCATCAAAATACTTCTTATGTTTCATAAACTCATTAAACTTTTCATACATATAAGTAATGTCTTTTAACTTTTTATTCAAAACATTATTTTCTTGAAATAAATCTATTTTATCCTTAAGCAAGTCTGGTGTTATTTCATTTCTTTTAAATTCTTTAACTAGTGCACAAAAATCAGAAATAAATCCATCCTGCTTTGAAGCCTTATTATATAGTATCAAATCCTTTGAATATTTTTCAAACAACCTTCTTAAAATCATTATTTTACCAAGTTCATTTACTTCTACCTTTTTTAATCCACCAACTTGGCTAAATACTTTATAAGTAAGCCTTTCAAAACTAAGTATTTCAAGGTCTATAATCCCCGGCATATCCATTTTAGTAATAAAGTCGTACTCAGTTTGTAGTGTAAATTGCTCTGGAACAAGTAAAATCAGCTTATTATTTGTTCCTTTTAATATTCTATCTTTTATTTCTTTAAAAATTTGATAAGTTTTGCCACTGCTTGCTCGTCCTAAAATAAATCTTAATTCCATAAAATCACCTCTTTTACCCAAGGGAAAGTTAAAAAAATTAATGAAAATAAATATTCTTAAATATAATTATAGACTAAAATAATATAGTTATCATCTTTTATTGACTATATATTTTTTATATCTGATAAATATTTTTCTATAATTATTTATTACCTGTATGACTAATTTACAAAATTTTGTATAGAATTTGTATAGAATATATAGAAGAAATATAAATTATAAGTCTATAAGGAGGTTAAAGTTATGCCAAACTTGACACCTTATAATAGAAGAAGAAATCACATGAGAAGCTTTATCAAAAATTTTTTCGATGATGATTTCTTTTTAGATTTACCTGATTTTTTTAATACCAGTGGATTATCAATGAGAACCGACATAAAAGAAACAGAGAAAGAATATATCATAGAAGCCGATATTCCCGGCTTTTCAAAAGATCAAATAGATATTACCGTTAACAATGGATATTTAACTATTAAAGCAAATAGAAAAGATATAATCAATGAAGAAAAAGAAGGTTATATTAGAAGAGAACGAAGATATGGAACTTTCCAAAGAGCTTTTAGACTTCAAAATGTAAAGGAAGATGAAATAAAAGCTAAATATGAAAATGGAGTATTAAAAATAACTCTTCCAAAGATTAAAGAAGGAAAAGACAGTATTAAAAAAATTGATATAAATTAATTTAGAGCGGCTAAAATATTTTAGCAGCTTAACTCTTTTAAGCAATTTCTCTAAAGTTTTCTATATATTTATCCGCTAAACTGCATATCTCATCTTTATATGGAAAAGAAAACTCATCTGCAACAGCAAAAACTTTCATCCCTGCTCTTTTAGCAGCTAATACCCCAGCATAAGTATCTTCAAAAACTAGACAATCTTCAGGAGATACCTTCAAGTCTTCAGCTACCTTTAGAAAAACATCAGGATACGGCTTACCTTTTTCAACTTCACAAGATGTTCTTATGGTATCAAAGTAATGAAGTATATTGTGAGTTTTTAATACCTCTATTGCCAATTCTCTAGAATTACTCGTTCCAATCCCTAATTTAATATTTTTTTGTTTAAGGTATTTTATAAACTCATTTACACCTTTTTTTAATGGAACTCTATTTTTATAAAAATCATAAGCCATAGCATTCCATTCTTCTTTAATTTCTTCAATTGATTCTTTTAGGTTAAACCTATTTTTAAAATATATCGCTGTTTCTGTAAAGCTCATTCCTTCAATAGCTTTTTGCAAATCATTTGGTAATCTAATACCTCTTTTAGCCAGAAAGTCTATATCAATTTGTTCCCAAATCCACATTGAATCTACAATAGTACCGTCTAAATCAAATATTACAGCTTTTACTCTATTTAACATATATGAACCTCCAAAATTAATTACTTTATTATTTACTCTATTATATTCTAATATTCTGCTGCTAGTCTAGTCAATTCTAAAAATTTTTATATGAAATTTTTTAAATTCTTTGTTGCTACTAAATTTTAAATCCATCCAATTACCATCTTATCATGAGCTTTTTTCTTAAATTTTTAAAAATTTAATTTGTTAATAAGTCGCGTTGTTTCTAAATGCTATACCTATTACTGTGAGTCTATAATTATATGCTGTTTATTATAATTTTTTTGCTAGAAATAAAGCTACTAATTGTTTCTTTTTAATATTACCACCATACTTTTCTATAATATCTTTTATCCCTTTAAATAAAGCTTCTCTATCTTTTTTAGGTAACAATCTGTGCCTTGAATGGGTATTTAGTAAACTAATATATTCATCGGATGTATAAAAATCATCCCAACTATATTCTTTGACCATTAAATCTTTAAATAAATTTGTTCTTTGAATTATATCTTTAGTCTTATTTATTACTTCTTCAGGAGTAGGCATTTTTGTATCATCTAAATCAGGAGCATATTTTTTATATAATTTTCTTATATCTAAATATAAGTTATCATATGATTGTACATGTACAGTTCAAAAAAATCCTATTGAGCCTCTTTCATTCAATAATCTTGCTACTTTAGGATACCCAACTTCAGGGTTTATAAAATGAAAAGCAGTTGCAGATATTGCTAAATCAAATTTACTTCCATCTTCATTCAATTCTTCAAAAGATGAATTGTATACTTTTATCGTACGTTCTTTTCTAAACTTTTCTTTTGTTAGTTTTGCTAGTTCACTTCCTAGTTCTATACATGTTATATTTTTATAACCAAGATCTACAAAACCTTGTGTTGCTTTACCTGTTCCAAAACCTATTTCTAGTATTTCACTATTTTCTTTTATCTCTGAATATTCGACTATGTCATAAAATAATTCTTTTGGATATGTAGGTCTAATTCTTTCATATTCTTTTGCTACCTCATTAAATGTTTCTTTTCTTTCTTTTATCATTCCTTTCACTCCTTATATAGTCCATTACCTTTCAATATTTTTAATCATTAATTTAATTTCATTGATAATTTTATCCAATTTATTATCTTTAAATATATCATTATGTCCTGCATTTTCTATTAATAATAATTTTTTATTACGAGATGGACATATTTTATATAATTTTTCACTCATAAATTTAGGAATAAAGTTATCCTGTGCACCATGAATAAATAAAATAGGTAAATCTATTTTACTAACTGATTTTTGATTATCTAATCTTTTTAAATTAGGGTTTATCACTAAATTATTACCTGTAGCACCAAAGACCATGACCAAATCTTCAATTCCAGAAAATGCAGATATACAGACATAACCTTTTATCCAATCATCTATTTCCTGACTCTTATAAGAATTTAAACATGTAAAACAACCTAATGAATAGCCCATTAAAATAGTAGGAATAGATTTATCGGCTACACTATAAACTTTTTCAACAACTTATCCTCCATCTCTTAAAATATTTTCGATTGAAGGACTGCCTGTGCTATTACCATAACCTCTATAGTTAAAGGCATAAATATTTAGTGAACATTCTGAATTTAATCTGTGAAATAAGTTTACCATAAATGAAATGTTTCCTCCATTCGGCGGAAAGAATATCAAATTCCCTTTTGAATTTTCACTTTCTAATAACCAAAAGTCTATTTTTGCTCCATCCGGCAATTCAATAAACCTCTTCTTACCACTAAACCTATTTTCACTGTCATGATTATCTTTACTAACCATAAACAAATCCCTCTCTGAAAAAAACATTTTCTCCCCCATCATTAACCCCCCTTTTTATCTAAATGATATATATACGACAAATAATATAAATCCTTGTTTAATCTAAAATTGACTCCGCATTTTTATAGATCTTTTCTATTTCATCTCTTGTCAATAAAAGATTTAAAACATGTTAATCCCGAATTTTCTCCCATATATTTCACCATAGTCTCTCTAGGAACCCATATATCTAGTAATCCTAGAACTATAAAAACTGGAGGAATAACTAAAATCATCTCTTTAATGCTATATACTGCTGTATTGAAAGCTTTTATCCCCAAATTTCTATTAAACAAGGTAATAATCGTCATAATAAAAACACCTATTAACGGAAAACTATATCCCACCCCATCCTGATTCTTTACCGATTAATCTTGAAATAACATCGGCATTAAATATTGAAAGAAGTATCCCTACTAAAATAATAACTCCTAAAAATTCGGGTAGTATATTGCTAAACGCTTTCCACGATTTTTTTAAAGCCTTTTTAGTTTTCTGTTTATCTTTCGTAAAGGATATTCCAAGTAATATGAAAGTAATAACATAAATAATATAGTTTGTCATTTAAATACTCCCTTCTAAAATATTTAATTGTTTTTGAAAGTCCAGTTAATTAGCTGGACTTTACTTATTCGTTGAAAAAATTACGTCCAAAGTGTTAGCCTTGTATCTCTGATAAAATGTCTCATAAACAAATTTAGCACATATCGCTGCTAATAAATACCCTCCTGCAACATCTATTACATAATGTTGTTTTATAGTAATTGTAGATAATATAACCATTGTAGAAAACACATAAGAAGATATTTTTACCGATTTTTTTATATTTTTAATATTTAAAATAGCTATATGTGTTAAAACTGACTGTAATACATGAACACTTGGAAAAGCATTTACTGGATTATCATTTGAATATATTAAAAGCACTAACTTGCTAAAAATATCACTACCAACTACTTCAGGTCTAATAACATATGTTGGATATAATAAAAATATTATTAGACAAATAGTTTGTCCTAAAATAACCGCTAATGAATGTGTAATAAATAATTTTTTATCTTTAATTAATAGATATAATAAAATCCCCCATATATATAAATACCATAATACATAAGGTATAACCATCCAGCTAATAAAAGGGATATAATTATCTAAATGGCTCATTAAATGATGTTTTCTCATGTCTAATGTATTTATTAATAAATACGAAACTTTAAGCATTATTAAAACTATTATAAGTAATACATATTTATATCTATCTTTATTTTTTAAAAAATTTATCATCTGTATTCACTCTCCTTCTTTAATATTCTAAATAAGCATAGAAATAAAATCAAGTTAAATTTATTGACAAATTGCATTTTATTAATTACGATAATTAAAGAATATGAAAGTGGTGATGCTATGGATTTCAGACAACTTGAAACTTTTGTTGAAGTTGTTAAATTAAAAAGCTTTTCTAAAGCGGCTGAAAAACTATATTTGACTCAACCAACAGTTACAAATCATATTCAAAATCTGGAAAATGAATTGGGAACTTTATTATTAAATAGAACCGAAAGAAAAATAACTCCAACAAAAGCTGGTAATATTTTATATAAATATGCAATCGATATTCTAAATATTAGAGATATGGCCTGCTTTAATTTAGGTGTATATAGAGGTAAAATAGAAGGGCATTTGGAAATCAGTACTAGTTCAATACCAAAATTATATATTTTACCACAATTAATTAAAAGTTTTTCTGAAAAGTTTCCTAATGTTACATTTTCAATAAATAATAAAGATTCAAAAGAAGTTGTAAAGAATATACTAGATGGAATAACCGACTTTGGTATAATTGGAGCTAAATATTATTCAAAACATTTGGAATACGTAGAATTAATAGACGACAATATAGTTTTAATTACGCCTAATAATAAAAAATATCCATGGGAAAATAATCAGGAAATAAACCCCAAAATATTATTAAATGAAAGGATAATACTTAGAGAATTAGGTTCTGGTACAAGACATATAGTTGAAAAAGCATTAAAAGAAAACGATTACAGCTTAAATAACTTAAATATTGTAGCCTGTGTCGAAGATAATGAAACTATTAAAAAATTTACAGAATTAGGTATCGGAATTAGTTTTATATCTGAAAAGGCTATTGAAAAAGAAATAACAAATGGTACACTAAAGAAATTTAGATTAAAAGGTATAAACTTAACTAGAAAATTTTATTTAATTTATCATAAAAATAGACAATTATCTCCTTTAAACCTAACTTTTAAAGAGTTTATTCTCAATTATATTAATAAGCAAAATAGGTAACAGATACTTATAGCTGGGTATTGGGCATTAGGTTTACAAGTAGTCAACAGCTAAAAAAGACAGACGACAATTAATGCCGCCTGTCTTTTTATGCATTAAAGAAAGCTTTATATCCTCTATATGTCATATATACATCTGATTTACTTACAAGTTCATAAGGAGCATGCATGCTCAATACTGGTACCCCACAATCAACAACTTCCATTCCATAGTTAGCTAGAATATAAGCTATTGTTCCCCCACCGCCTTGGTCTACTTTACCTAATTCTCCAATTTGCCAAACAACATTGTTTTCATTAAATATCCTTCTAATTTCGCTAATATATTCAGCATTAGCATCATTACAACCTGCTTTACCTTTCACCCCTGTATATTTAACTAAAGTTATTCCTTTTCCAATAAACGCTGCATTTCTCTTATCTAATACGTCAGGATAGTTTGGATCAAAAGCTGCACATACATCAGCAGAAAGAACTCTTGAGTTGGCTAAAGCTCTCTTTACCTTTAATTCACTATAACCTTCATCTGTAAGTGCTATTAACTCTGATACTACATTTTCAAAAAACATTGAATGCATTCCTGTATTACCATAGCTTCCTACCTCTTCTTTATCCACAAATAAAGCTACAGCCGTTTTTTGTGGTGTATCAACTTCTAATATTGCCTTAAGCGATGTGTAAGCACAAACTCTATCATCATGTCCATGAGCAGCAATTAGACTTCTATCTATACCAACATCCCTAGCTTTCCCTGCTGGAACTGCTTCTAATTCAGCTGTAGTAAAATCCTCTTCTTTTATACCGTACTTTTCATTTAACAACTTAAGCACATTTAATTTAATTTTCTCATTTAATTCTTCATCTCTATATGGAATACTTCCTATTATTATATTTAGACCCTCGCCTGTTATACCTTCACTTAACTTTTTAGTTGCCTGGTCCTTTGCTAAATGTGGAAGAAGATCTGTAATAAAGAATACAGGATCATTTTCATCTTCACCGATAACTATATTTACTTTCTCACCATTTGATTTAATTACAACTCCATGTAAGGCTAAAGGTATAGAAACCCATTGATATTTCCTTATTCCTCCATAATAATGAGTTTTAAGTAGTGCTAACTGACCATCTTCATAGAAAGGATTTGGTTTTAAATCTATTCTAGGTGCATCTATATGTGAACCTATTATATTCATTCCTTTAGTTAAACACTCTTTACCAATAACAAATAATACTACTGCTTTTTCTCTATTAACAGCATAAATTTTCATTCCAGGCTCAATTTTAGTGCCTTTTTCAATAATTTCCTCTAAAGATATGTAGCCATTTTCTCTAGCTATCCTAACTATTTCTATTGCCGACTCTCTTTCAGTCTTTCCTCTATCCAAAAATTCTTTATATCCCTCAGCAAACTCGAAAACCTTTTCTTCTTCTGTAGTATCTATAACTTCCCAAATATTATTCCATTTACAAGCCAATTCTTTTTGTAAAACTTTACCTTGTGATTTCTCACTCATTCTATCCCTCCTATTTAGTTTTAATATATATATAAATATTATCTTACTTTTTATCTATAATTGTCAACAAAATAGATTTCTTTCCTATTATTATTACTAAAAATTAAAATTTTATTTTTTAAAGCTTTTTAATATTATTTTTGTAGGCATATATTGCTGCTTGTATTCTATCATTTACATTTATTTTTCTAAAAATATTCGAGACATGATTTTTAACTGTCTTCTCACTTATATACAACCGTTCAGCTATTTCTTTATTATTTAATCCCTCTGCAACTAAAGTTAATACTTCATACTCTCTTCTAGTTAACACATCTTTAACCGAACTTTTATTACTATCTCCATTTGCAGCCTTGTACTCTTTTGCTAAATATGTAGCAAGACTCGGTTGAATAAATGATTTTCCTTTATAAACATCTCGTATTGCTTTTATTAAAGTCTCTGAATCAGCATCTTTTAATACATATCCATCCGCACCTATATTTAAAGTTTCATATAGATACTCTCTGTCATCATGAATAGTAAGCATTACTATTTTAGAATCTGCTCCCATATCTTTTAATCTTCTTAAAGCCTCTATACCATTCATCGACGGCATGTTTATGTCTAATAATACAACATCAGGTTTATATTCAAGAGTCATATGAATTGCTTCTTCACCATTAGATGCTTGTCCTATTACTTTAATATCACTTTCTAATTCTAATATCTGCTTTAACCCTTGTCTCATTAAAGAATGGTCATCAGCTATAAGTACTGTTATCTGCTTTTTCAATTTAATCATCCTTCCCATCTATCGGTATTTTAAAAATAATACTAGTTCCTTTACCTATCGAAGAAATTATTTGAAATTCACCATTAAGCAATTCTACTCTTTCTCTCATTCCTAGAATTCCAAATCCCCCTTCAACTACATTAGTTTCTTTCAGCTTTTTCTCTACGTTAAACCCAATACCATCGTCTTTTACAACTACAATTATATTCTTCAATGTAGTCTCAATTTTAATTTGGACATTTTTAGCCTTTGAATGTTTTTTAATGTTATTTAAAGCCTCTTGTATAACTCTAAATAATGTAATTTCAACAATAGATTCCATGCTTTTAAATTGTCCTATTACTAAAACTTCAACGTTTATACCTGTTTCTTCAGAAAAATTATATCCATATCTCTTTACAGTCGGAATAAACCCTAGATCATCAATCGACATAGGTCTTAAATCATATATTATTTTTCTTATATCTTTAAGACTTTCTCTGACTATATTTTTTAAGTTTTTTAGTTCATCTCTAACTTTATTTGCATCGATATCTAAAAGCTTTTCACATATCTCTGTCTTAATTACAACATTAGCAAGCGACTGTGCCGGCCCATCATGAATATCTCTTGCTACTCTTTGTCGTTCTTCTTCTTGGGCCTTTAAAATTTTTATTCCTAATAACTGTTTCTTATGCATGTCTTCAATAGTCTCACTTAAATCACTCAAATCACCACTTAAATACTCTAAAGCCACCCCAACTTGAGTAACTAATTTTTCCGCCTTTTTAAGAACCTTTTCAGCATTAATCAACCTTATTTCTAACTCTCTTCTCTTATTTATAAGGTCTCTTTCCTCCTGTCTCTTCAACATCAATAGTATCTGCAGATTTTTTGCATTATCGTATGCTTTTTTAATATCTTCCTCTGTATAAAATTTAAAATTTTTACTTATAACCATTAGTTTTTTTCTACTATTTTTTTCTTCGATTTCTAAAACATCTACCTCTTTCACTAGTCTTGAAACTTTCTCTTTTAATTCCTCTAGCTCTATTCTTATAGACTCACATTCTTTTCTAGCACTTTCTGCTATATCAAATATTTCCTCTTTCCCTTTATTGATAGAATCTATAGTCTTCTTTAGAATTTCATTTATGCGATTAATATTCACTATATTTTTTTTCATAATTACACCTCATATATTTTGCTTCATGTGTAATATAGTATATTTCTATTCCACTTTACTTATATCCTGCTTTTTCATACTTGTAATATATGGTACTTATGAATCATTTTATAAACACAAAAAAAGCCGATAATTATCGGCAATATTAGCTAATTGACTTAAATTTGTTTAATAAAAATCTATCATCTACCCTTATCAACTCTATTTCATATTTAAATACTTCTGTTGATTTATCCTCATAATAGTTTATCTCCCATTCAATTTCGGTTTTAAATCTAATTCTTTCTAAACTATAATCAATAAGGGATATATTTAATACCCTCAAAGCACTAACATATTCAAGGTCCGTTGGATTTTCTCTTAAATAAGCTAAATTTTTCAAATCCTCTTTTACCAATACGTCAACTTCTATTTCTTTTAACTTTTTTTCTGCTAAATTTAAATCTAATCCTTCATAAATACATAAGTTCATTATATTCATTCTATTTACTAGAATCGTTCTAATCGTTTTTATCACAAAAGCCTCATTTATTATATCATTATAAGTTTGAGCCTGTCCAATACCAAAGAACAAAATAATAATCATTAAAATAAACACAACAATCAATTTTCTTTTCATTCCTATCCCCCCAACTTTATTATCCATAATTTAAGTATAGAGGAATAGGATTGAAAATTTTATCATATATTGACAGCTATAATTTTTTTTCGTAATACATATTACTACATCTTAATATTTATTTCGCCAAAAAATATATATTTACATAGATTCAATCTTTTTCTTTTCATCTTCTGTCAATATTTTCTCTAAATCAACCAAAATTATCAATCTTTCATCAAGTTTACCAACACCTATAATATATTTACTATCTATTCCCACTACAATATCAGGCGCTGGATCTATATCTTTATCATTTAATCTAATAGTTTGAGAGGCTTCATCTACTATAAAACCTATTTGTTTATCTTTTAAGTTTATTACAATAATTCTTGTATTATTATCAATATCTTTTTGTTCAATATTAAATCTTTTATGAAGACTTATTATGGGTATAACGTTCCCCCTATAGTTTATTATTCCTTCAACAAAACTAGGTGCGTTAGGTACTTTAACACTTTTTTGATACGGACCTATTTCTTTAACATTCATAATATCTATACCATATTCCTCATTACCTATTTTAAAAATTACATATTGCTTTTCGGCCATTTGAATTACCTCCTATTTTTTATTCATATTCATTTATTCTACATATTTTTCTTTTATCCTCTATTCTTTTTATTCCACAAACTTAATTGATTCTAACTGTCTTTTAAAATTTTCTCTAAAATTTTTAAGGTATTCTTTTCTTAAAACCTGCTGTTCTTCTTTCTCTTCTTTTGTCAAACCCTCTATTTTAGATTTTCTAGCCAAATAATTTATTCTATCCAATTTTTCTCTTGATAGCATTATAACACTCCTTTCAATAAAATAATCTGTAGTAAAATTTTATAGAAACATATCTCAAACCATTTTAATTCAAACAAGAATAATATAATTTCCTTATGGATTATAAACAAAAATACACATGTAAGTCAACGACCTACATGTGCTTTTTACTACTCCAATTCACCTATATATGATTCTACTTCTCTTAAAATATCGCCTGAACTAATTAATTCAAAACTCTTATTAATATCTTTATATAAAATTCTATCTTTATCTACATGCGCTATATTTTCCCTAATTTTATTATAAGCCGCTCTTGTGCCTTTTCCTAGTTTCTCACTTCCATTAAAATCTATAGCTTGAGATGCCGCTATCATTTCTATTGCCAGTACATTTTGAACATTAAATAATATATCCCTAGCCTTTCTTGCTGCAATAGTACCCATACTAACATGATCTTCTTGATTTGCTGAAGAAGGTATTGAATCTACACTTGCAGGATGTGCAAGTACTTTATTTTCAGATACAAGAGAAGCTGCTGTATATTGTGCTATCATAAATCCAGAATTTAATCCTCCCTTTTCTGCTAAAAATGCTGGTAATCCGCTTAACTGAGGATTTACTAATCGTTCGATTCTTCTCTCCGAAGAATTAGCTATTTCGGATAAAGCAATTCCTAAAAAATCCATAGCTAAAGCAATTGGCTGCCCATGAAAATTACCGCCTGAAACTACAAACTCATCATCACTAAAGATTAAAGGATTATCTGTTGCCGAATTTATTTCTATACTTATCTTTTCTTCAACGTATTTTATAGCATCTTTACTAGCACCATGAATTTGTGGAATGCATCTTAAAGTATATGCATCCTGAACTCTTATTTCTCCTTGTCTTGTTATATTCTGGCTATTTTCGCATAATCTCCTGATATTGCTAGCTGTTCTAATCTGACCTAAATGAGGTCTGACTTTATGAACTCTTTCATCAAAAGCATCTATTATTCCATTAAGCGCCTCTATTGTCAATGCTGCAGATATATCAGCTATCTTCATCAATTGTTTTGCATCATAAACCGCCAAAGCCCCAATAGCTGTCATTATTTGAGTACCATTGATTAATGCTAATCCTTCTTTCGATGTCAGTTCAACTGTTTGAATTCCAGCTTTATTCATCGCATCTCTTCCACTTAATCTTTCTCCTCTATATATCGCTTCTCCTTCTCCAAGAAGTACTAAAACCATATGTGATAGAGGTGCTAAATCACCACTTGCCCCCAAAGAGCCTTTCTCTGGTATTATTGGATGTACCCCTTTATTTAACATGTCTATCAGAGTTTGAAGAGTGCTTAATCTAATTCCAGAATTTCCTTTAGCTAAAGCATTTGCTCTTAAAAGCATTACTGCCCTAACCACTTCTTCACTTAAAGGTTTCCCCACGCCGCATGAGTGACTCATAATCAAATTTTTTTGCAGTTGTCTTGTTTCTTCTTTCGATATAACCATTTCACTAAACTTTCCAAATCCAGTTGTAATACCATATACAACTTTTTCATTTTCAACAAACTTATCTACAAGTTCTCTAGCTTTTTTAACTCTCAAAATTGCATCTTCAGACAATTCTACAATATATCCTTTTCTTGCAACATTTACTACATCATTAATTGTTAGACTATTGCCATCTATAATAACTTTCCCCATTCTTTTAAACCCCCTCCAAAAAAATTTTACTTTAATTCTCACCCATCTTTTATTCTTTAATAGCTAACGTTTTCCCTTTAAATAAATTCAAATTTTAAGAAATGTTTAAAATTTCAGTCATTTAGCAGTTTACCGCACTAAATTTTCTAATCTTCAATCTAATCGAAAATTCACTATAGGTGTATATATTCTCTTACCGTCTATTAATTCACTATTCATAAGCGTCAAATTTTTTAATGTAAAACTATATTCTAAATCTTTTTCTATCAAATCATCTATATAATACTTTCTTGATTCAAATACTACATCTCTTGCCAAAGTTATATGAGGAGTGTATTTTCTTTTTTCTTTTGCAAAACCATACTTTATCATCTCTTTATCCACTGCAAGTTTCATCTGTTTAACCTTTTCTACTTCGCCTGAAACTCCTAACCACACAACTCTCATCATACCTTTTCCAGGGAAATAATCTAACTTGTCCAATTTAAGCTTAATTTCAGTAAAATCAGAAGCAATCTTCTCAAGACTTTTATTTATGTCATCAATATAATTCTTATCTACACTGCCTAAAAATTTCAAAGTTAAATGAAAATTATCAACATATACCCATCTTCCTTTTGAAGAATTGATTTTTACCTTCTTCTGTATTTTCGCTATTCTTTCCTTTAACTCTTCATCAAATGATAAAGCTATAAATAATCTCATTTTAAAAACCTCCTTAAAATTAAAAGCAGCATAAAGCTGCTTTTATTTAAGTAATCCTTTTAATTGATCATATACGTCTTGAGGTGATTTCCCAGTTGCATCTATGACAGGTTTCTTAGTCACACTATCATACATTCCCATGAAATTACTATCTTGTCCTGAAACTATAACAGCATCATAACTATCCAAGTTATTTTTAGTGTTACTCAAATTTTCTACATCATATCCTCTGCTTGAAAGGAAATCCCTCATATTCTTCAAACCATCTTCAACTGCAATTTTCTTTTTCACAGTATTCACCTCCAAATACTCTCATGTTTATTATGAGTATCTGGATATATATTTATTCTTTATTTTAATAACTATCTTTTAAGTCTAAGTTATTTTTATTGAACTATCTCTCTTTTGTAAATGAAATGGCAATATCGTACATTTTTCTTCTAATGGCTCTTTTTTAAGCTCCTTAATTATTCTTCTTATTGCAACAGCTCCTATATCATAAAATGGTATCTTAATTGTCGTTAATCTAGGTCTTAAATTAGAAACGATACTAATGTCTCCAAATCCTACAACCGATATATCGTCTGGTATTCTTATTTTATTATCATAGCAATAATTCATAACGCCAATGGCTAGCTCATCATTACTGCAATATATAGCAGTAAAATCATTATAATCCTTAAATATTTCTTTAGCAGCTTCATAACCGTCTTCTATTTTATATCCCTTTGCAAAATGAATATTGCTATTCATGCCTTCAGTATCAGTCGAAGCTCTTTCAAATCCTTTTATCTTCATACTCTCTAATGAATTAACATCTTCCTTTACTCCTAAATATAATATATTTCTATGTCCTAAACTAACCAGATATTTAGTCATTTCATAAGAAGCATCAATGTAGTCTATAGTTACTGTTGCATAATCTTCTTGATGTGAAAATCTACTTAAAAATACAAATGGTATATCATATTTATCAATTTGTTCTCTAATTTCTGAATTTAAAACATCAGATACTAAAATTATTCCTTCAACCTGTTTTCTATTAAGTAGCTGCATATATTTTAATTCTGCTGCCTTATCACCATACGTACTACATAGAAGAATATCGTAATTATACATTTTCCCAACTTCTTCAATACCTCTTACCATATCTGCTATGTATGAATTGCCAATATCTGTTACAATAACACCAATTAAAAATGATTTCTTTGTAACTAATGTTCTAGCAATTTCATTTGGTTTGTATCCGATTTCTTCTATTACATCTAAAACTTTTTTTCTAATTTCTGGACTAACAGGTTTAGAATTATTAATAACTCTTGATACTGTTGAAATAGATACTCCAGCTATTCTAGCTACATCTTTAATAGTAACTGACAACAAATCACCTCCAAATCATTTCCCTTATTTTCTACAAACAAATATATGATATTATATTCTGTTTATTAAATCAAATAATAGCCGCAATTATGTCTGCTATTTTACAGATAAAGTTATATGAATTATAATCAAATTCCTTTTCTTTTATTGGTACTGAAAGGTATAAAATCCCTTTAAGCCTTCCATTTATAATTGAAGGAGCAACTATTACTGACTGCCAATCAGGTTTCCCAGTTGCAGGATCAATTTTACCTATATCCTCCCAATCAATTAAAAATTCTCCTTTTCTATTGTGTAGTACTTTTTCAATAATATTTTTATTATACCTAGGACAATTATGCCATTTCTGTTGTTTTCTTTTTTTAGCATATATCTTATTTATACTTAAATCTTCCTCAATTGTAAATAGTATTGCCTGCTGAACTTCCATAACTTCAATTAGTCTACTTAAAATTTCAAATATCTTACATTCTACTTTTATATCTAGCTTTAATAGATTTAAAACGTCAATCATTAAAGAAACTATGCGCTGATCCTGCACTGTATTCCCAGTTACTATCCCAGCAAGTTTATCAAATCTTACTGCTTTATCTCTAATAGAATTATCCCAAAGAACAGCCTTATTTCTTCCTGTATTTTTTGCATGGTACAAGGCTTTATCAGCATTTTCTATAAGTTCATCTTTAAATTGTCCATGCTGCGGATAATTTGATACTCCTAAACTAATAGTAACTGGATAATCTTTACTTATTAAATTAGCACTTTCTACTTCTTTTCTTATTTTTTCTGCAACTTTTAATCCCTCATTCCCTTCGGTATCATGTAGAATAATTATAAATTCTTCCCCACCATATCTTCCTACAATATCAGTATGCCTAATATTATTCTGGATTATTTGTGCAACTCTACTTAAGATTTCATCACCTTTCTGATGTCCAAATATATCATTTACATTTTTAAATTTATCTATATCTGCCATTATTACTGAAAAACTATAGTTGTTAATTTTAGAAAACCTTAATATCTCATCAAATAGAAAATCAAAATATTTCCTATTATAAATTCCAGTAAGTTTATCTGTTGATGAAGAAATCTTTAAATAGTAATTCTCAATATTTAAGTAAGCTATATAAGATAACATTTTCATCAGCTCAAAAGTAGTTTGATCAAATCTATTAAAAATTATATCTGAATCTAAATAAAAGTATCCTATAATCTTATCATTTGAAAATCTCTTTATTTTTCTTCTTTCTACTTTATTTAACAAACTTTCCTTTCTAGCCCTGAAAATTGGGATACAAATCATAGATTTAATGTCCCCAAATAAAAGTCTTTCTGTTTCATTTTTTATTTCTTTAAAAACATTCTTTAGAATAAACGCTCTCTGCTTTTGTTTAACTATAAATTTTATTTTTTGCAATTCTGCCTGATCGACATTATCTACCGTAGAAGCAATGATTTCTAATTCATTTGTAGACTCACTATTTACGAAAATAAAACCTCTACTAGCTAGACTCTGATCAACCGCAAATCTTATTAGTCTACGTAAGTTATTTTTATAATCATCATTAAATTTTTCTATCAACCTTGCTATCTGTAATATATTTAAATATTCCTTTGTTTCTTTACTATTTCCTTCTGTTGTCTTATTTATTTTATTAAATAAACTTATTAAAAGATCAATATCTTTCATATCACTATATTTCAGTTTTTCTAATATTTCATTTGCCTTCTTTGTCAATAATTCATCTTTATCCTTTAATAAAATATTTATTATCATAGATACTTTTTGAATTATCTTACGCTTTCCATGACTACTGAAATAAGCTAATCTAAAATTCTCATCTGGTATTTTTTTTGATAGCCTTTTTAATAAATCTAAAACCATTAAATAATAATTAGCTGCTTTATAATACTCCTGCTTTCTAAAAAACTTTTCGCCAAGCATATAATAAATAAACAATTCAAGCTCTAAAAATCTATTATCTCTAACTAATTTAAGCACTTCTAATAACCTTTGAATTCCCCAATCTTCTATACATATAATCAACATTTTTCTAACTATATCTAGATAAATTGTAGATACCTTCTCTGCTATTTCAGCATCTTCTTCTAATAATTCTAATGCATAATCTATATCTCCATTTTGAATAGCAACGTACGCTACTCTTAAAAGAAAATCTCTTCGACCAGTATTTCTAACTCTAAATTCATCTCTTATTTTATTAATTTCTTTTTTATCCAATATGCCAGTTTTGTAATATTTAATAAGCGCTTTTAAAGATATTGCATTAAGCTTGTATTTAATATCAAATTTAGTGCTATTTTCTATTGTCTTATCACAAAACTCTATAGCTTCATCCCACTTTCCAAATTTATAATAAAATTCACTTAAAAAATTATAATATTCAGTAACATTTACCTTACTTATATTAGATTCTTTGAATTTTTCCTGCAAGATATAATAGCAATCAAAACATTTATCAAACTCTCCCGTATGAAGATATATAGCAGCTAAATTTTTCATAGCAACAAAATACATATCTTTATATTCTAGTTCTTTTGAAAGTTTAACGGCTCTTTCTACTACTTCTTTAGCCTTTTCATATTCATTAATACTTAAATATAATTCGCCTATGTTATTTAAAAGTATTACTTCACTTTGTACAAAATTATATTTTTGAGATATTTCAATTCCTTCTTTCATATACTTCATTGCTTTATCGGTTTCATCAAAATAATCGGCATAAATTATTCCAATATTGTTAATAGGACGAGTAGATTCTACAAACTCATTAGCTTTTTGAAATAACTCTATACTTTTTTCAAAACATTCTTTTGCCAAATTAATTTTTTCTGTAAACATATAAACAAGACCCATATGATTATAAATACTACCCGCATATTTGTATAATTTTTCATTTAAAGCTAGTTCTAAATACTTCTTACTAAGCCTTAAAACTAAATAATACTTACCTTTCCAGATATTAATTTTATTTAGTAAAATCAAAGCATCTAAAACAGATTCAATCGAATCTATAGACTTTGCCTCTAAATATGCCTCTATTGCCAATCTTCTACATGTATCTAAATCATTTCTTAAACAAAATATGTTAGCCATATTTATTTTACATCTAATAATCAGCTGTTTATTATCTGTTTTCATTGCTCCTTTTAAAGCTTTTTTATACATGTCTATAGCCTTATTATTTTCACCCTGATAAGCATATAACTTACCCATACTTATTAACACTTTTAATTTTCTTATATCATCTGGCTTTTTCTCTAAAAGTTTATATGCCTTTTCCCACAATAACATCGCACGTGAATTTGCAAGTAATCTCTGCATCTTTTGTGCAAATGTAATAGCATAATCGATAGCTTTGTCTGTTTCTCCAGATAAAGTTAAATGAAAAATTAACTCATCAAAATTTACTCTATCCTGTTTTTTATAAATATCTTCAAGAATCTCAGAAGCCTGTTTATGCAATCTATTTCTTTCATCTTTATCAATACTATTATATATATATACCTTAACATTTCTATTATAAAAAGTATAAGTATAACCCCAATCCTCTAATCGTTTATCCAGTAGTTTCATAGAAACTAATTTTTCAATTAAACTTAATAATTTTTCTTCACTTATTCTCACCATTTTTTCTATAATTTTTTGAGAAACTGGACTGTTAAATATAGAAATTATTTTAATAATATTGTATAAATCTCTATCTAACAATTCGATTTGCTCTTTGATAGCTTCATCTATATTCCCAGGTATAAGAAGTCGATCAATATTTTCAATTTTTAATTTCCAGATACCCTTTTTATTTAAATAAAGTTCCTTAGCTACATACAATTTCTTCAAAACTTCCTCTATATATCTTGGATTACCACTAGTTTCTTCCATTATTTTAGCTGTAAAATTAATAGGTCTGTAATCGATATTTAAAATATTACTTAGTAATTCTGCTGTTTCTTGTAAACTTAATTTAAGCAGTTCAAGTTCCTTAACTTTATCTAATTTTTTCCATTCATTGATAATCTCTTTTATTTCCGGCATATATTTTACTTTTTCCTCATCATAAGTAACAATCAATAAAAGAGGTACAGAATTACTATTCTTTATAATAAAATCCAATATTTTAAAAGTTTCTAACTCGGCATTATGTAAGTCATCTATCATAATATAAGTTGGTGTCTTATTTATATAATCTAAAATAAAATTAGTAATCCGATCATATAATCTCAGCTTTTCTTTATCTGCAGTTAAAACTGATGAAGGTTTAATATCTTTAATAAATCTTATTTCAGGTATTATTTTCACTAATTCTGCACCATATTTTTCAATTAAACTAATATCCGCATTCTTTATCATTTGTTTCAAAATCATCTGAATTGGCGAGGAACTAACCGAATTTGATACATCAACCATTACTTTAAATAATATTCTATTATTCATCCTCAATCTAAATCCTATTTCATTGAGAAAACGTGTTTTCCCAATTCCGCATTCTCCCTTAACCAATACTAATTTCATTTTATAATTTCCTGTATTGAACTGATTATCAATATCAAGCACTTCTCTTATTTCTTTATCTCTACCTACTATCGGCGTTTTGAATATTAAATTTCTATTTGTAAAATCAAATTCAAATTGCCTTCCTGTAATAACATTTAAATCATTAACTAATTGATAGATATTATCATATCTCTTACTAACATTTCTACTTATACATTTTTTAATAATTTTAAAATAATCATTATCTGAATTTTTAATTTCTTCTAATATACTTTGATAATTGAATTCTGTTTTATTAACTCCCTTTAGTAAAGAATAAAATAATATTCCAATTGAGAATATGTCTATTCGCTTATCTATTTTTTCTTTATTAAAAGTAAATTCAGGTGCAATAAACATTCTGTCATTATAATCGAAAGTTCTACTTATAATACGTTCCTTTACTGAAATAATATCTTGTAATTTAATCTTTACTCCGTCTTTGTATTTATTTACAAAAATATTGTCTTGATTTAAAAAAACATAGGTTATTCCTTGCAGGTGTAAATGATATAATACATCACATATTTGATAAATAATATCAACCACTTCTTTTTCCGTAAATCTATCTATAGTACCAATGAGCTTAAATCCTTTTTTCATTTCAGTTGTATAAAAATACAAAAGTTTTTTTGAGTCTTTATTATCAATCGTTTTTACTATATCAAAGCTATAACTTCTGATGATATTAGGATGTGTAATAGTACTGTATTTAATAAAATTTTGTGTTAGGTATTTTACATACTTACTAGTATTTGGGGTCTCTTTGTATAATTTCAGAAATTTTTTCTCATTGTTTCTTATTAAATCTCTTACTTCATATGTAATACTATCATCATTTTCTTCAATAATATTATTTATAAAATACCTATTATTTATTAATTCCATAAAATCCCCTTCCCTATACCAAGCATACCCAAATTTCAGAATATATCGAATTTAAATAACATTATACCATAAATTAAACTAGAAAGGTATATTTCACCATATTATCATACCTGTATACTTTTCCATCTACCAGATTTAAATCTAAAAAATAGTAAAAGTCCCCTTATGATTAAATCAATACTCATAGCTATCCAAGCACCAATTAATCCAATTTTCAAAACTTTCACAAATAAGTATGCTAATGTAAGTCTTATTCCCCAAATACCTATAAATGTAATTATAAGCACCCATCTAGTATCTCCTGCGCCTCTCAATCCACCAGCAAATCCCATCACACCTGCTAAAAAAGGCTGTGATATAGCAACAATTCTAAGACACAATTTTGCATTATCTAATATCTTCTTATCTCTGGTAAAAATCATTAAGAATATGTCAGGCCAAATGAAGAAAAAGAGTCCAAATATGCCCATAACTATAGAAGCCATTTTTACAGATATGTATCCACTTTTCTGCGCTAATTTAGGGTCCCCAGCTCCTAAATACTGACCAACTAATGTAGTTGCTGCTAATGCAAATCCAAATCCTGGCATAAAAGATATAGATTCAGCAGTCAATGTAATTCTATGCGCTGCTACCATTTTTGTCCCTAGACTTGTTACTATTCTAAAAAATAAAAGTTGCCCAAATCTCATAAAAAACTGTTCTACTGCAGCGGGTATTCCAATATTAAAAATACGTTTAATAATTCGAAAATCAATCTTATTATTTTCTTTAATATTCACTTTTATTTTCCCTTTACCTTTAATAATTATTAAAAAAATAAATAAACCAGCAATGCTTCGAGCAAAAGCTGTAGAAATAGCTGCACCTGTTACTTCTAATCCAGCACCCGGTATCTTAATAAATACATTTTTATTTAATATAGGAATGTTTACATTTACTATTCGGGTATGATAAATCAAAAAAAAGTTTCCAATTATATTTAATATATTCGAAATACCATTTACATACATAGGTGTCCTAGTATCTCCTGTACCTCTAAAAACACCGCTCATTATAATGCCTATTATCATAAAAGGTAAAGATAAACTTATAACTTTAAAGTATCTTGTTGCCTGTGGAATTACATCTTCCTTTGCACCCATTAAAATAACTATTGTTCTAGCCAATAATTGGCCCAAAAAACTAAAAAAAATTGCTAATATTAAACTAATAATTAATGCTTGTTTAGCTACATCATTGGCTTTTTTAATATCTCCAGCCCCAATAAATCTTGCAACTAATGCAGTAGCTCCAACACTTATAGCTGAAAAGATTGCCATCGCAGTTGTCATAGGCATATCACTTATACCTACCGCTGCTATAGCCGAATCTCCAAGGCTTCCAACCATAGCCATGTCAGCAAAACCTAATAAAGTCTGCATCAGCATCTCCATGATTGCTGGAAGAGCTAATTTAATAGCCTGTTTAGTTAAATTTTTATTAGTTAATATTTCATTCGTATTTTTTGAGGTCCCCATTATAACTCCCTCCTCTTAAAGCTCTCTTTCCATAGATATATATAGCTTTTCTAAATTCTTAACGAGAGAGCTCTTCTCTTCTTCAGTAAAGGAACTTAACATCTTTTCTAAATAATCTATTCTTCTATTAAGAACCTTTTGTAATATTTCAAACCCCTTATCTAGTACCTTTATTCTAACCACTCTTCTATCTTTATCGTCTCTTACCCTTACGACTAATCCATTCTTCTCCATTCTGTCGACTAAATCCGTTATTGTGCTATATGCAAGAGCTAGTTTTTCACTTATCTCACCTATTGTCAAATCTCCTTCTTTTATTAAATACTGAAGTGCATTAAATTGAGGCCCTGTTATATTATATTCTTTTAGAATCTCCCTTCCTTTTTTCTTTATTATAGAATCAACTTTCCTTAGATATTTCTCAATAGCTTCAACATTATTAATTTGGCTCATTTTTTATACCCCCTAATATTTCGATACTCTAAATTTTATTACTATAGTTAATGATACCACTGGACATGCCTTAGTTCAACAGAATAATCCTAACTTTTACATAAAATTTCTATAATCAAGAAGGATTTATAACCCTCTTATCGAATAAATAAATTTGTGGCTATATTTATTTTTTGATTAATTATCGAAAGGGGGGGGAACGTTGAAATATATACATACTAAAACAAAAAAATCAAAATATTTTTCCCTACTTATCATTCCCCACTCTAACAATATAAAACAATTTAAGATAGCCACATGGGTTCCTAAACTTCTAATATTCACTATTATAATCAGTTTATCTACAACTATTTTTCTATTTTTTTCTTATCGAGAATTGAAAAATAAATATTTAGCAAAACTCGATGAACTCGACTACGTAAATAGTATAAACATAAAGCAGAAAGCCGAAATTGAAACTTTAAGAGAAAAAACTACTGAAATACAAGAAAAGCTCGATACTATTTCTAAATTTCAAGAAAAAATCAAGAATATGATCGGAATTAAAGATAATAAAAAAGAAAAAAGAGTTGTAAATCCTTCAAGAAGTGGAAATCAATTTTTTAAAGAAAAAGCCGTTTTAGAAAAACTTGATAACAGCATAATATCGCAGATAGATGAATTATCAAAACTTTTAGACAACAGTAAAGAAGAACTAATTAAACTAACAGCCGATGTAGAAAAAAAGATGAAATATTTAGATGCTAAACCAAACCTGATGCCTGCTAAAGGCAAAATAACTTCAGGATATGGTTATCGACGCAATCCTTTTGGTAAAGGAAGAGAATTTCATAAAGGGTTAGATATAACGAATAAACCCGGAACGAAAATCAGAGCTGCTGGAAGTGGAATTGTAACTTTTGCAGGCTACTACGGGGGATATGGAAAAGTTATAATAATAAGTCATGGATATGGTTATCAATCTATATATGGACATAATAGAAAACTTCTTGTAAAAGTAGGGCAGCATGTAAAAAAAGGAGAAGTCATTGCTGAAATGGGTAATACAGGTAGAAGTACAGGACCTCATTTGCATTTTGAAATCAGATATTATGGTAAAGCCGTTAACCCCAAGAATGTAATTGATAACTATAAATAACTTTATAAGGAGCGATTCATAATGTTTAATAAAAAAGAAGCGAAACTTGATAAAATTGATACACTTATTGGTAAAAATACAAAGCTTGAGGGTAAAATTGAATGCAAAGGTACTATAAGACTAGATGGTGAACTAATAGGAGATTTAAGCGTTGAAGGAAATGTTATTATTGGAGAGAGCGGAAAAATTAATGGTAATATAATATGTAATAATATTTTTATATCAGGTATGGTCAAAGGTAATATTATTTCAAAAGAGTTATTAAGACTGACAAATACAGCTAAATTATATGGAGATATTCAAGTGAAAACATTTATTGTTGATGAAAACGCTGTATTTGAAGGCTCATGTAAAATGGAAAATGCTAAAACTTTGAATGAAACAAAAATTAATAAAGAATCAAAAAAGTCAAAATAAGGAGCATTTTAAGCTCCTTATTTTATCTTACGAAAATCCTAAATGCCTGTGGTGCTATTTCAAATACAGCCGGCAACATTCCAAGGTATTCTCCATCTACATCAACATGCACTTTATCATCAGTACTAATTCTAATTCTTTTAGTCTTAAAATAAACTACATTGGGATGCTTTATATGTTCACCCTTTAATAAATTTATAAATATAGAAACTATATCTGTAATTTCCGATTTCCTTATTATTATGCAATCTAAATACCCATCTTCTACTTCTGCCGTTGGAGCAAGTTTTTTAAATCCTCCAATTGATGAACTATTAGATATAAGAAACAATAATACATCTTCAGTAGCATTATATTCATTACTTTCAATTGTCAAATTTATTGGCTTAAATTTTTGTCTTGGTATTTCTTTAAGTCCTTCTATATAATAAGCCATTCTTCCTAATACGGTTTTTAACTCTGACGGTACTTGATGTGCAACATTAGTTAATAATCCACCTGCTGCAACATTTACGAAGTATCTATTTCCTACCTTGCCCAAGTCTACATCTATTGTCTTACCAGCCAATATCATGTCGCAAAATTCTTTTACACTTCTTGGTATATCCATGAAATTTGCAAAATCATTTACAGTACCGGCAGCAAGAATCCCTACAGGTATCTTTTTCCCGCCGACTGCAATACCATTTACAACCTCATTTACTGTACCATCTCCACCACATGCAATTATTATATCCCAATCTTCATTGCAACACTTTATAGTCTCATTAAAAGCATCATCCTTCTTCTTTGTTGCAAACTTACCTACCAGACAACCATTATCCATTAAAATATTGCAAATTGCATCTATTCTTTTCTGAATTATCTGCCTTCCTGAAGACGGATTATATATAACTTTTACTTTTTTCATTCGTAATCACCTGCTGCATAATTTTTGTATTTAAAACCCTATATAAAACAAATCCTAGTATAACATAATAATCATTTATATGCAAAAGCCTAATTACATCATTTAACTCCAAGATAATTCGCTATATTTGCATTAGACGCAATTCTTCCCTTTATTAGTTCCTTTTTACAAGTCATTATAGTTGTTATGCCAGGTCCATGTCCCATCTTAATGCAATCACTATGAATTACAATTCCTATACTAACTGCTCCTTTAAGATATCCTCTGCCATAAGTATTGTCACAATCTCTCAATAGCACTAAATCTCCAAATTTTAATTTATCTAGTCCCAATTTTCTAATTTCATCTCTATCTAAAGTCATAATATCATAATCTCCACTAAATGAATTAGAAGAACCTATACCTGAACCCATCAAATACGGAGGTACTTCTGCTGCAACAGGCACTTCTATTTTCCCATCATCAGTTTCTTTAATACCTAATTTTAAAAACAAATTAGGATCTATATTCATAACCTTTATTTCCGGAAAATCCAATAATTTAAGTCCTTGTCCATAAGCTTTTATTAGTATTTTATCATCTACAGCCATTTTTTCTAAATCTTCTTTTTCAAAGTAGATAAGAACATGATCAACTCCTCCATGTTTACCTGTTACAAAACCTTTTGCCCCTTTAGAATCTCCAGAAATTACTATTGCTTCATTCCCTATGCAAGCAAGTAAATTCAAAGCCGCATTTTCATCTTTATTTTCATTACGTATACTAACCCCTGGTTCAACATGATCACCAGTCCACCCAAAAGCACAATCTCCTACTTTTACATTATATGTTATACCACCAGTAGCTGGTAGTACATTTGGGACTCCATCACCATCTATTCTGTAAGGAAATCTTTGAACAGGATGATGGATTTTCCCCTGAACTGATTGTTTAACTAACTTATCAATATTTGTTTTTAACATATAAATCACCTCTATTTAAGTATTATTTTAGTCATTGCAAATGGAACATACAACAAACTTGACAAGTAGATGTTAACAGCTATAAAAAATATTAAAAAACTAATATAACTTAATTTTTTATTATCTTTATAAAAAATATATATTATAGCTCCAGAAATTAAATTTAAAACTAATGGCATTATATATGGAGCAAATTTAAACTTAAGATAGCTAGGTAAGAAAAACACTGTATAACCACTATAAAACGTACTTCTAAACAACAGTAGATTTAGAACTATATATAGAGATAGAAATATCTTAAATTTAATATTTTCTTTATCAATTCTATATTTTCTAAGAATAAAATCTACAGGTAAAAAAACAATTAAAACATATAGGAAACTCTCCATTCCCTTTAAAAATCCAAACGCCAAAGCATAAAAAGGAGATGCTAATGCTCTGTAAAATGCAGTTATATAATCATTTTTTGTATATATGTTATTTTCTGAAATAAAGTCTTTATTTTTGCTATTTACAAACAACTTATAACCATTTACTTCTATATCCAACCAAGCCAAATAATCGCCAAATTCAGTTCTTATAAATGAAGGCCTTTTTGACTGACCTCCAGTATTAGAAATAAAAATTACATTCAATATATTACCTTGTTTATCAACTTCTAATTCAAAAATGTCTGAATACATAGCATATTTATTTCTCATATTTATACCTGAACATATAATTTTAATTTTCCCATTCTCTTTATAAACAGATATACTATTTCTTCCTAATGCTGCTACCCCATTTATATAACTATCTGTAATTTTTTTACTAACTTCTAAATTAAAAGTTTCTGCATTTAAAACCTTTAGTTCTAGATATGTTCTACTTCTACTTTTTGTATTAGTGACTAAATATGCAAAAAATATTTTATTATCTACTATCTCAATTTTAATATCCTTAATTACATCATTAAAACCACTTTTAATATTCATTATTTTCTTAGCTTCATTATCTAATTTATCAAACCTTACCAATAATATATCATTAACGTTTAAATCTGCTTTATCTGCAATAAATACATACTTACCGCCATTTACCTCCTTCAAATAAATATTTCTCACATTCCATTTATTGTTCATCTCATAAATTCTTTTTAATTCATCATTTTCAAATTTATATATATCAATATTTTTATCACCATATGTACCAATATATAATTCATCTTGTATTTTACTTAAAGTAAATCCTTTTATATTATCTAACAATTTAACTGATTCGGTAAAACCTGTCTCTTCATTATAATAAGATAATTTAAGTTTATTATCTTTTACATAAAATAATTTATTTTCAAATAAATAAATATTCTTAATCCTATTTATATTAATATCTTCATTAGACAAATTGCTTTCCAAAACTTTTCCTGTTTTTGATATCAAATAACATAAAAGTCTTCCTTCTTTGTTAAAAGTTGCTATTAATAGTTTATCTTTATAAGTCCCAATAATAGGTTCTCTATTAACAAAAGCCTTCCCTACCTCTATCCCCCTACCCCATTTATCAGAAAATTTTAACGATTGTATTTCTAAATAATTATATGTATGAAATCCTATTAAAAAGATAATTGTGAATATAAGTGCCAAAATAGTTTTCATAATTTTAATCTTTCTGCCCATGCTTTTCCTCCTTCAATAATCATTATATTTTATAAAAACAAAACCCTCTTTTAAGTAAATTAAATAAAGATTTTGTTTATATCTATAAAGAAATTAGAAAATTGTGTTTTAAATTATTCATAATTTAATAAAATATATAACTTTTCTTATAGATTTATAAAATATATGATACCATTTATTAACAACCTTTTCAATTATCAGAATATTAATAATTATTAATTTAATGTAATGTTTTTGGAAGTTTTTGTCTAATAAGTTTTATGATTAATCTGTGTTCAGTCAAATCTTAACTATTTTTGCATTTATGTTATAATTATATAGGTATACAATTAAAGATTAGGAGTGATATAAGTGTACGATTTTCACGTTCATAGCAGCTTTTCAGGCGATTGTAAATATACAATGGAAGATATGTTGAAAGGTGCTTTACAAAAAGGAGTTAAACAAATTTGTTTTACCGACCATTTAGATTTTGAATATGGAGAAGATTTGATAGATTTTGTATTCGATACAGCTGACTATTTCAAAGAGATTAATAGATTAAAATATAATTATAAAGGAATAATTGATGTATTAAGTGGCGTAGAAGTCGGTATGCAGCCTCATCTCGCCAAAAAAAAGAACGAATTTATAAATGCAAACAATTTTGATTTTGTTATAATGTCAATTCATACTGCTAAAGGCAAAGGCATTCACGAAGGTAGTTTTTATAAAAATAAAAACGTAAAAGATGTCTATTATGAATACTATGAAGAGCTTCTTCTCTGTATTGATACTCTTACTAATTTCGACGTCGTAGGTCATATTAATCTTATTGAAAGACATCAAAACTTTTTGGAAAAAACTTTAGAAATAAAAGAATACCTAGATGTTATCGAAACAGTTTTAAATAAAATTATCGATTTAGGAAAAGGAATTGAAATTAATACTTCGGGAATTAGATATGGTATAAATAGTTTTCATCCGAACACCGATATACTCAAACTTTATAAAAATCTAGGTGGGGAAATAATAACTTTTGGCTCTGATGCTCATAAACCAGAGGATATATGTGCCTACTATAAAGAAGCTATTGAGTTACTAAAAAGCATTGGTTATAGATATATAACCATATATAAAAATAGGAAACCTCAGTTTATTAAAATAGAGTAAGGCCTTTTTACATCCTTACTCTATTTATTTCAACTCTCTTTTCAAAATCACATCTATCGCACTTAAATAAATGACAGCACTTCTCATATTCTACTCCATCTACAAGTTGTGTTATATCGTTTGATAGATAGGGACTATATTCATCTAAATAATCCACTATCGCTCCTTGATCTTTCAATCTACCCCCACACCTTAAACAATATATTTCATAATTTAACATTCCATTACAGAGCGGACAAACTAACTCCATATTATGCATCTCCTTTTGACCAGCTTTTACTTTAATAACCCTATTTTTAATTTTTGTTATATACCTTAAACATATTCTTAATCCCATAAATCAGATATAATTTTTTAAAAACAATATATCTTCAGTAATATTATTCCTCTAAATAAAATATGTATAATACAGCAAATATTTTGGGGTGATAGTTTGAAAAAAAATAGTTTTATATACGGTTCGATAATTCTTGCAATTGTAAATTTCATAGTTAGATTTATAGGGTTTTGCTATAAAATAATTTTATCAAAACTTATTGGCCCAGAAGGTATAGGTCTATTTCAAATGGTATTTCCAGTTCTCATGTTTTTTATAACTATTACTACTGCTGGTATTCCTATAGCAGTTTCAAAATTAGTTGCTAAACAAAATTCTATAAACAATTTAAAAGGTGCAAAGAAAATTTTTAAAATTGCTTTGCTTATAACTATTCTAATAGCTATTATTTTGAGTTTAATTATTCTAATAGGCAGCAATTATATATCATTAAAAATTCTTAAAAATGAAGAAGTAAATAAAAGTATAATTATGTTAGCACCAGCAGTATTAATAATTTCAATTTCATCAATATTCAGAGGATATTTTTACGGTATGAAAAAAATTAGTCCAGCCGGTATAGCTCAAATAATAGAACAAATAGTAAGAATTACCTTCGTGCTTGGAATGATTTATTATATGTATCCAGTTAGTTCAAAATTAGGAGCTTTCATTGCTGTTTGTGGAATAAGCATCGGAGAAATTGCAGGTCTAATTTGGATGATGTTAAACTATAAGCTTTTTAGTAAAAACAGCACTATAAGTTCATATAAACCTATACATACTATACAAATAATTTCTCAAATTTTCTATATATCAGTACCTATAACCATATCCAGATTACTCAATGTATCAATGCAACTTATAAATGCAGTACTAATTCCTCAAAGATTGATAGTAGCAGGATACAGTCAAACAGAAGCCATTTCAATTTTTGGTAGAGTCATTGGTATGTCAATGCCTATCCTATTTTTACCATATATTGTTACATCAGCTCTTGTAATAAACATTATTCCAAATCTCTCTGAAGAATTAGCCTTAAAAAGATACAAAATGATTAAAAACGATATTCTATTATCTTTGAGAATAACCTTATTAATTTCTATTCCCTTGACATTTATATATATCTTTTTTTCAGAACCCATAGCTATGTTTTTTTACGGAGATAAAGTTGTAGGCATCTACTTGGGTATACTCGGCTATTCAACAATATTTTTATCCTTACAACATGTACTATCTGGTATACTTCATGGCTTAGGAAAACAAATAACAGCAACAATAAATTATTTAATAGGAATGTTAATTCAAATATCAGCAACATACTTTCTAGTAGGCAACCCAATATTCGGCATTAAAGGCTTTTTCATAGGCTTTATTTCAGCAACAATTATCATTAGTCTTTTACATTATATCAGTATAATAAAAATAATGAAAATTAATTTTAATATTATAGAATATATAATAAAACCCATAATATCCTCAATCAGTATGATTATAGTAACATTAATCATTTATAATCATCTTATATCATTAAATACACAAAATTATATAAATTTCTTAATATGTCTATCTGTAGGCGGTTTAACTTATTTCTTAATATTAACTTTAATTAAAGGACTCCCTCCTTCTTTACTAAAAAAACTTATGCAAAAGAAATAACCCTTAAGCTAAATGCTTAAGGGTTATCCCGTGGTGCCGTCGCCCTTCTAATTCGCACCCGCTGCTCACACAGGTGGGTGTTCTATCTGTAGCTTTTGACTTCCTACATTAATTAGGCATGTCATACACCACAGAACCCGAACTCCCGGATGTCTAATGTCGGTCGAATTATCAAGGGCTTACGAACATCTCAGGATTTTTGTCTGATTTTATTATAACACAAATTTAGACTTTTTAAAAATCAAAAAAACATTATTAAAAATGTTAATACGTAAATATCTCAAGTTATGTAAACTTTATTTGTATTTTTGATGAAATTCAGTAGTTGACAAGCTTTAGAATGCTAAGCCCTAAGACAAAGTCTCAGGGCTTATTAATAAATTTAATTCTTCTTCATTAATTGTCTCATTACAAATTAAATGTTTAGATATCTTCTCTAATAATTCTGTATTATTTTTCAACAACTCCAAAGTCTCTCTATATAACTTTTCCAGCAAGTCTCTTGTCTTTTTTATTATAAAATCATTGCTACCTAATTTGTTCCCTAATAGTGTTTCATAACTTACTAAACCAGCAGATTCTTCCATACCAAATCTACTAATTAGTA
The DNA here is from genome assembly GCF_900129995.1 of Caloranaerobacter azorensis DSM 13643. Taxonomy (GTDB): domain Bacteria; phylum Bacillota; class Clostridia; order Tissierellales; family Thermohalobacteraceae; genus Caloranaerobacter; species Caloranaerobacter azorensis. Next base: position 45,067 of record NZ_FQXO01000013.1, read on the forward strand.
GCAAAGCCATTTTAGTAGCCTTCTGTAAGTCATTTGAAGCTCCAGTTGTAACTTTATTTTTCCCAAAAATAATTTCTTCTGCTGCTCTACCACCAAGAGATATTTTTATATTCTTAATTATATCTTCCTTAGATTGATACATACTATTAGGCGGTATATTCATACTAAAACCACCAGCACCTCTAGTACTTGGTATTATTGTAACTTTTGTAACTCTATTTTCCGGTGCAATAAGTTTAGTTACCAAAGCATGTCCAACTTCATGATATGCTGTTACTCTTTTATCCTTCAATGATATAGTACTCTTATCTTTCTTTTCTTCACCAGCTATTACTGTATAAAAAGCTTTATCTATATGTTCCATTTTTATAGTTTTTTGATTATTTTTCGCAGCTATCATAGCCGACTCATTCATTAAATTTTCTAACTTAGCTCCACTGAAATATACTGTTTGATATGCTACTTTCTTCAAATCCACATTCTTGTCTAACGGTTTGTTTCTACTGTGCAATCTTAATATTTTATATCTAGCATTTACATCTGGAAGTCCAACCTCAATCTGTCTATCAAACCTGCCCGGTCTCAAAAGCGCTTCATCTAATATATCAATTCTATTAGTTGCTGCTATTACTACTATTCCTTCATTCCCTTTAAAGCCTGACATTTCAGTTAATAAAGCATTCAATGTCCTATCACTCTCATCATTTCCACCAGATACATTTCCCGACCTTTTCTTACCTAGAGCATCTATCTCATCAATAAATATTACACATTTACCAGCTTGTCTAGCTTTTTTGAATAAACTTCTAATCCTGCTTGCTCCCAATCCTGCATAAACTTGTATAAAATCCGAACCTGTAACAGCAAAATAGGGAACATTTGCCTCTCCAGCTAAAGCCTTAGCTAAAAGAGTCTTACCCGTTCCAGGTAGTCCGTATAACAATACACCTCTTGGCATTCTAGCGCCATATTTCTCATATTTTTCGGGATTTTTTATAAAATCTACTAATTCTCTAAGACTTTCTTTAGCTTCTTCATTACCTGCAACATCATCAAAAGTTATAGTTCTAATATTACTAAAATCGCTTTCTATAGATGACATATAAGCCATTTCCCTTTGAGCTTGCTTATCCGTATTCTTACTCAAAAAGTATCCTATAAGCCCAAAACTGACCAAAACTAATAATAGAGTAAGCAAATTCATTATCGCTGTATTTTGCTCAATTTCTTCAACATTTATACCTTTTGTTAAAAGACTTTCTTTAAAAGATTCTGATCTTGGGTTATCCGTTATAAAATATGTCCCATCTATTAATTTACCTTTAATTTTAGAACTATTACTTAAATAAACAGTCTCAACGTTACCTTTTTCTACATAGTCAATAAATTTTTTATAAGAAACACTCTTATAATCTTTATTATCAATTTGAAAATATATAGAAATAGAAATCATCAAAACAAAAACTAATAATACAAAAAGTATCATCTTTCGTTTTTTAAGCATTGTAATATCCCCACTTTCTAGTTTACATAATATATTTTATAGTATACCAAATTCATTATTGTATGTCCAATTTATAATGTTTGGTAATGTTTACATAAAACTCATTATACAAAAAACTCCGGGTTATAATACCCGAAGTTTAAAATTTATTCCTTAATATCTACTTTTTTAAGTATTTCTACTAATTTGTCTAATTTTTCAGCCTGTTCTTCATTTAAAAATGGTTTTATTTTCTCAAGTTTTTTTATCTTATCCATGTACTCTTTCTTTGTCATGTCCTTTGAAAAGATTTTACTATATTTCATAACCTCTAACATTAATTCTTCTTCTGTCTTATTTGAATACTTGTTCGCTAATTCTCTTAATTCTTCTAACTGTTCTGGTTTTACCTCTATTTTCCCCTTAAACTTTTCTAAAATTTCTTCAAGATTTTTTATTCCATTATTATTGCCTAATTCGCTGTTCATGTAAACATCCCCCTTTAAAACCTTTATTAATTTATTTAAATCAAAGATTTTGTTTGATTACACAATACATTATATTATATGTGTCTTACACTTAAATATACCTAAGAAAATACGCCATAAAGCAGTGTTATATATCCAATATAAACCAGTAGTAATATTAAACTATTTAACCTAGTAACTCTATTTCTTTTTATTAATGGGATTATTAATAATAACATCAATATTAATGCTACTAGAAAATCAAAATAAATATTTTGTTCTAGAAGTTTTAAAGGTGTTAATATGCCTGAAATCCCAATCACTAATGTTATATTTAAAACATTAGCTCCTATTATATTCCCTATAGATAAACTTCCATGTCCTTTTCTTAATGCAGTAATAGCTGTAACCAATTCTGGCAGTGAAGTGCCTAATGCAATAAGTGTAAGGCTTATAATTGCTTCTGGAATTCCTAAATATCCTGCTAAAATAACACCATTATCTATAAGCAAATTAGCACCGATTAATATAGCAGTTATTCCAAATATAAAACTTATTGCAATTTTAATTATCTCTTTAGGCAAAATCTTTTTACTACTCCTATTTGATACTAATACCCTTCTGTTTTTAACGCTATAAGAATTATATATTACATATATTATAAAAAGTATTATCAATATTATTGAATCAACTCTATCAATAGAACCATTAAACCCTAATATAAAAAGTAATATCATATATATAGTCATTAAAAAAGCTTTTCCACTAAACAGTCTTTTATCTATCTTACTAGGCATAATAACGTTAGTGAGTCCTAATATTAATCCTATATTACATATAATAGAACCTATGGCATTACCTACACTCATTGTACTATGTCCTTTTATTGCAGCTGTTGCAGAAACCATAATCTCTGGTGAAGTAGTTGCTATACTTACCAATGTAGCTCCTATAAATGCTTCTGGTAAACCAGATATTTTTGCTATTTTTACTGAAGAATCTACAAACCAATCTCCACCTTTTATAACTAAAATCAAACCAAATATAAATAATATTATTGAAGTAGACAATATATATCACCCTAACTTCATATTTTATTCATCTAATAAGTAATATAACTAATGCAACAAACATTTATCCGTTATAAAACAAATCCTTTAATTTTAATAATTTCAAAAAATTACATTTTATTGTATATAAATATAATAAAATATTCTTTCTAATGTGTAACAAATTCATAATAAATATCATATTATACTTATGCAAGGTATTTTAATTTTAACTATTTGGGAGGATTAAATGTGAATAAGTTACAAATAAATACACAAAAACAAATTAATATAGGTCCTCTTAATAATAAATTATTATTATTTGCAGCTCTAATCTTTATGCCAAAACTAATTAATCAGAAATTTTCTTTACAGAATTTATCGAAAATATATATGTTTAATAATCTTGATAAAAAAATACACATTTTAAAGAAAATAGGGCCTTATCTCCCTGAACAAATGATAGGTACATTAAATATTTTTATAGTTAATCTCGAAAAAATAAACAAAATAATAGGATTATATGAATTTATTACAATAGGAAAAACTTTTGAACCAATAACTCCTGTAACTAATATAACGTCAAAAGAACGTATAAATAAAATATTTCAATCTTTACAGGAAGAAATTCCAGATGATAAACTACTCACTATAAAGCCAATGTTAGATTTAATGATGAACATTGATAAATTCAAACCTATTATATCAACTCTAACCAAAATTTCTTCTGCAAATGACAAATCAGAAATAAATATCGATGATATGATTGATTTAATAAAACCTATGCTTGGAGATGAAGAAGCAAAAAATATTGATAAAATGAAAGATATGCTTCAGATGATGGAATTACTTAGTGTATTAAATAGCAGTGATGAAAATTAATCTAAATATAAAAAACTCCTCTCCAGGTCATATTTTATTTCCTAGAAAGGAGTTTTTATTTTCATTTTAAACATATTCAGTACAAATTATAATCTCATATTATATTCCGATTCTTATATATTTTATTTGAATTCTACGTTTAATCCTGTCTGTTTCTATAATTTCTAATACAAAATAAGAACTTTTTAACCGTTTAGTTTTTCTATAAGCAACTCCATATCTTTAGGCAATCGAGCAAATACTAATCTTCTTTCCTTTGTTCTAGGTGATATAAACTTGAGAGAATAAGAATGCAGTGCCTGTCTGTCAATTAATTGACTAGGTTTATTATATAGTGAATCTCCTATTATTGGGTGTCCTATATGACTTAAGTGAACTCTTATCTGATGAGTTCTACCTGTTTCTATATGTATTTCTAGCAATGTTGCATTTTTATAACGCTCTAATACTTTATAATTTGTTATTGCTACTTTCCCATCTTCTAATACAGTTCTTTTTATAGAAACATCATTACATCTGCCTATAGCTTCTTTTATTGTACCTTCATCGTCTTTAACTATACCTTCAACTATAGCTAAATATCTCTTCTCCACTATATTAGATTCAAATTGCTTAGCTAATTGCTGATGGGCAAAAGGATTTTTAGCAATTACAAGAATGCCAGACGTATCCATATCGAGTCTATTTACAAATCGTACCTTCTTTTTTATCTTTTTCTGCTTAAAATAATATGCAACACCATTCGCAATCGTATTGTCCGGATGACTTTTAGTAGGATGAACAACTATTTTGGGGGGTTTATTTAATATAAGCAAATCAAAATCTTCATATATAATCTCTATTGGTATTGGCTGGGGCACATTTTCATCTGTTTCATCTTCCATTAAAATAGTTATTTTATCTCCCTTCCTAGCAATTTTATTAGTTTTTATTCTTGAACCATTCAAAAAAACTGATTTAGTTCTTTCGAGTCTTTTTAAAAATCTATCTGAAATATTAAATTTATCTTTTAAAATCTCTTTTATCAACAAACCATCATCGTCTACATTAAATTCAATTATGTTTTCATTTTCTTTAAATACGGTCATAAGCTGCCTCCAATCTATTATGTTCTAGTTTGTTATTAAGATTAGTATTATTTTATGCTATAATTATTATAGCATAGTAACTGCAAACAATATAATTAGCTCTATTGATTTAAATAATTAATTTTAAATTGGAGGGATAATTTTGTCCTTTGTAGGATTTGACAATAATATAATTAATATTATACATAATGATAAAAAAGATTCTATTGAAACAGCTGAAATTTTGAAAAAAAAATTGATACAAAAAGGGTTCAAAATCACCAATGGTTATGACTATACCGCCATATTGAACATTTGTATTGGCGGAGACGGCGCTTTTCTTAAAGCTGTTCATAATTACAACTTCCCTGATATACCTTTTATTGGAATAAATACGGGACATCTTGGTTTTTTTCAAGAAGTCTCTCCTGATAAAATAGACAATTTTATAGACAATCTAGTTAAAGGCAAATACAAAATTGAAGAAATCTTTCTCGTAGAAGCATTAATCTGTACTAGAACTAGCTGCATTGAATTGATTGGAATAAATGAAATTGCAATCAAAGGAATAGAATCGAAAACAATTCATCTCGATATATCAATCGATGATGCTTATTTGGAAAGACTTAGTGGCGATGGAGTGATAATATCCACTCCTGTTGGCAGTACTGCATATAGTTATTCTGCTGGTGGAAGCATAGTTCATTCATCATTAAAAACCCTTCAAATAACTCCTTTAGCCCCCCTGAATTCTAACGTTTATAGAGCATTAACTTCTAGTATAATTGTGCCTGATAATATGCCCATTAAAATTAACCCTGAATACAGATTCGAAAATTCTATTCTAATTGTAGTAGATGGGCAGCAACATAAATTCGACAATATAGTTGAAATTAACTTCAAATTATCCGATATGACAATAAAAATGCTTACTTTAAAAAGTAAAAATTTTTGGAATAAAATAAAAGAAAAATTTTTATAAAAATATTTAGAAAAAGGCGGCAGTGCCGCCTTTACTATAATAAACTCTCCATTTCATCAAGCAATTTATTAAATAATTTAAGGGCATTATCTACAGGCTGTGGTGTAGTCATATCTACTCCCGCCTTCTTAAGTACATTAATTGGATAATCTGAATTACCACTTTTTAAGAAATTAATATATCTGTCTACTGATTCTCTGCCTTCCTTTAAGATTTTCTGTGATAATGCTATAGCCGCAGAGAAACCAGTCGCATACTGATATACATAGAAATTATAATAAAAATGAGGAATTCTTGCCCATTCCATCGCTATCTCATCATCAATAACAATATCCGGTCCATAATACTTTCTATTCAATTCTTTATACATTCTACATAGACTATCGGCTGTTAACGACCTTCCATTTTCTATTTCTTCATGAATCAATTTCTCAAATTCCGCAAACATAGTTTGTCTATAAACTGTCCCTCTAAACTGTTCTAAATAATGATTTAAAAGATATAGCTTTTCATCCTTATTTTTAGCCTTACTAATCATATACTCCATCAATATGGCTTCATTAACAGTAGATGCAACTTCTGCAACAAAAATACTATAATCACCATATATATAAGGCTGATTTTCTCTTGAATAATAGCTATGCAAAGAATGTCCTAACTCATGCGCTAATGTAAATACGCTATCTAAATTATTTTGATAATTTAATAGTATAAATGGATATGAATCATATGTTCCCCAAGAATAGGCTCCACTTCTTTTACCTCTATTCTCATAAACGTCAATCCATCTCGAATTAAAACCTTCTTCAACTATTTCTATATATTCGTCTCCTAATGGTCTAAGACCTTCTAATACTATTTTCTTTCCTTCTTCATATGGTATTTCCATATCTATATCTTTAACTAAAGGTGTATATAAATCGTACATATGTAGTTCGTCTAATCCAAGTACTTTCTTCCTTAACTTTACATATCTATACATCGAAGAAAGATTATCATGTACTGCTTTGATTAAATTATCATATACCTCAACAGGAATATTGTTAACATCAAGTGCAGCTTCTAATGAAGAATTATATTTCCTAACTTTACTATAAAAAATATCTTTCTTTATGTTAGATGATAATGTTACAGCAAAAGTATTCCTATATTTATTATAAGTATCATATAACCCTTTGAATGCATCTTTTCTAACTCTTCTATCTTTACTCTCCATCAATTTTATGAAATTTCCATGAGTTATAGTAATCTCATTTCCTTTTTCATCTGTTATTGTTGGAAATTTCATATCAGCATTATTTAACATTCCAAATATTGTTTCAGGTGAATTAGCTAATTCTCCAGCCTGTGCAATTATAGCTTCTTCTTCTGGTGAAAGATAGTGTTTTTTCCTTCTTACTATTCTTTCAATATAATGTCTATATAATTTCAATCCTTCAACATTCTCAAAATAATCATTCAAAATACTTTCATCTATTAAAAGTATTTCTGGTACAATAAATGAAGTACTTTCTTCAACTTCTACCATTAAACTTGTTGCCCTGTCTGTTAAAGCTTGATACTTATCATTCCTTGTATCTTCATCTTTCCTCATTTTGGCATATGTATAGACATTTTCAACTATTCTTAAAATTTTACTTTCTAATTCTAATACCTCCAATAATGTTTTTCCACTCTCCCCAACTCTATTCTTGTATTGCTTAATTTGTTCAATAAGCTTTTTAACAATTTGAAAATCTTCTTCCCACTTCTCATCATTTTCATACATGCTTTCTAAATTCCATTTAAATTTTTCTTCAATTTGATTCCTATCCTTAACATCTTTAGTACTGCTCATAAAAAATCCTCCTCCCTAATTTGATTAAAATTTACCTAACATTATTTTATACTTTATTGAAAAAGTTTTCCACTTCTCTCTTACTTATTGTTTACTATTTTCTTTTAAAAATCAGTAACTAATAATATACACCACTTTACAAGAAATAAAGAGTTAGCTTCCATAAAGTAGAAAAATCAGACATCTAAATCCTAGGAATACTAATCATAACTAAAAAAAAAATCTAGGAGATGTCTGATTATGATTAGTATATCCAAAAACTCTATAAAACAAACATTAAAACAATATTTATATGAATATAGACATATTTTTAAGAAGCGAAGCTTTAATATATTTTACTGGCTAATACTGTCAATACTTGCACTTGAAGAAGTAAGGTCAATAAAGTTTATATACGATAACTTTATAAAAAAATATACGGTCAAAACTTTGAATTCACTATATTATTTTTTATCCT
>NZ_FQXO01000044.1 GCF_900129995.1 Caloranaerobacter azorensis DSM 13643
TTAGGAACTTCAATTGTTTCTATAATAGGAAGTTCGGTATCAACTTCGATTTTTCTATATGGTTTGCTTATTGGTTTATTAGTTCTAGGTTTTATAGGATTTTTAAAATATGGGATTAGAAGATAAATTACTAAAACATAAAGAATTCTGATAGTATTTGTTAAGTTAATAATTAAAGATTTCATTTTTGGTTTGTCTCTCCTTTCTTTTGTATTTCTTTTATATTTTTGGTGCTACTTAAAGTATATCCAAAGAGGGGGGAGACAACCAAACCTATATATTATTCAAATTTCAATGTTTGGGTGTCAAATTTGCTCTAAACTTTTGACACTACGAGTTTAACTAAGGAGGTTTTTTTATGGAACGCAGAAAGATAGGTATAATACTAATTCTACTATCATCATTATTTTTTGCATTAATGGCAGCTACAGTAAAATCACTAAATAATGTTCCGGTGGCAGAAAAGATTTTCTTTAGAAATTTGCTTGGTATTATTGTTTCAACATATATTATTTTAAAGAAAGGTAGGAAAATATCTGGGAATAATAAAAAATTACTATTTTTAAGAAGTGTATTTGGATTATTAGGTGTAGCTTGTTATTTTTTTGCTTTATCGAAAATTCCTTTAGCAGATGCAGTAATACTTAATAAATTATCACCATTTTTTGTAATTGTATTATCAGCGATTTTTCTAAAAGAAAAGTTTAACAAAACACAAGTTATATCTTTGATAGCTGCTTTAATTGGAGTCGCTTTTGTTATTAAACCACAATTTAGTTATACTATTATACCGGCTTTTATAGGACTTTTATCTGCGTTTTTTGCTGGAGCTGCTTATACAGCGATAAGACATTTGAGGCATACAGATTCACCGGAAATTATAGTCTTTTATTTTACATTATTTTCAACATTGACTATGATACCTGTTATGGCTTCTGGGTACTTTGTTTTGCCGACTCTAAATGACATGATAAAATTGATTTTATTGGGAGTATTTGCTACAACCGCACAATTTTTAATGACTAATGCATATAGGTTTGCTCCGGCAGGTGAGCTTTCAATTTATACTTATATGAACATTGTTTTTTCTATGATATTGGGAATTGTAATCTGGTTTGAAATACCTGATATTTTTAGTTTAATAGGTGCTTTTCTTATAATTACAGCGGGAGTAATCAATTATTTTTCAAATAAGGGGAGAGGATAAATCCTATATAAAGTGAGCTGACTGGCTAACAGCTAACAGCTACTGACTGTTAACTGTTAGCTTTTTTTCTAAAAATTAATAATATCTAATGTTAGACTGTTTGTGTTCGGTATAACTTTATCAGCTTCCTTTAAAATTTCCTTAGAACCAATACCAACAGCGTACATTCCGGCATTTTTAGCTGCTTTTATGCCCGATTCTGCATCTTCAAATACAACACACTCATTAGGATTTACCCCTAATGCTTCTGCTCCTAAAAGAAACACTTCGGGGTCTGGTTTAGCTTTGGTTATTTTGTTACCGTCGATAATAGCATCAAAAAAATCTGTCATTTTGATACTATTTAATATAGTCATAGTATTTTTACTTGAAGAACCTATTGCGACTTTGATATTTGAATTTTTTAATTCATTAATAAATTCTTTAACTCTTGGAAGTATTTCAGATTCGTCCATTTTTGAAATTAATTCTCTATACCAATTATTTTTCTTTTCGGCTAATTTTAATTTTGTTTCTTCATCAACTTTAATATTACCTAAGTTAAGGAGTATTTCCAGCGATTCCATTCTACTAACGCCTTTTAATTTTTCATTATCTTTTTCAGTAAAATCAAATCCAAGCTCATTTGCGAGCCTTTTCCAAGCTAAATAATGATATTTTGCAGTATCGACAATTACACCGTCTAAATCAAATATACAAGCTTTAATATTAGTCATAAAAATTTCCTCCCTTTCATAAAATTCCATATTATTATATCAGAAACGATTTTGGAGTTAAAGAGTTAAGTGCATATAAAAAAACTATTGCAAATAGGGAATAATTGTATTATAATTAACTATGACAACGTTGTCATATGGAGGAATGAAAAATGAAAAATATTACTATGTCTGATATAGCAAAACTTGCAGGTGTATCAGTAAAGACGGTGTCTAGAGTAATAAATAATAGTAGTAACGTAAAGGAAGAAACTAGACAAAAAGTATTAAAGGTAATAAAAGAACAAGGATATCAGGTAAATATTCTTGCAAGAGGACTTAGACAAAAAGAAACTAAAACTATAATAGTTTTTATAGATAAGCATAGCGGTGGATATTGGAGTATATGGCACAATGAAATTGTGCAGGAATTGATTAAACAATCAAAACAGAGAGGATATAAGATAGTTATTTCACCTTCTTCTGCAGAGGGCTGTTTAGATGATGATACAGATGGTTTTTATTTATTGAAAAGTAGAATGGCAGATGGAGCAATTATTTTCGATAATATTAAAAATGATATTAGAATTAATTATTTGAGAGAAAACGAAATTCCATTTGTGATTATTGGTAAAGATATTACATATTCAGATACTTGTTATGTTGATTTAAATAATTATAAGGCTGGATATATGGGTGGAAAATATTTGATAAATAAAGGATATAAAAATATAGTTTTTTTTCTAGGAGATGAAAACTTTATTGTTAATAAAGAAAGAAGCAAGGGTTTTATAGATGCTTGTAAAGAAAAGATTAATATTAAGCAATCTGTATTATTTAATATAAGTAGTTTAGATACTGCATATCAAGAAACGGTTAAGATATTAAGAAAAAATAAACCTGATGCATTTTTTGTATCAGGAGATGAACGGGCATTAGGCGTTTATAAGGCAATAAATGAAATGGGATTGTCGATTCCAGATGAAATTGCAGTGCTGGGAATTGATAATATTCAGTTATGCGAATATGTTTATCCAGCTCTGTCGTCAATAGATCAGCCGAAAAAAGAATTTGGTAGTCAAGCTATTAATATTTTACTTGAGTTAATAGATAAGAAATGCAAGATTACGAAAAGAGTGCTTATAGAACCGAGATTGGTGATTAGAAATTCGACCTAAACTTTTGACACTACGCTATTTAAAAGGAGAAGAAGAATATGAAAACTTTTTTATAGAAACAGAGCCTTGTCCGGAACTTTCAAAAGTTACTAGGCCAAGAACCTTACCACTGCTTACTAAATTTGAAACTTCAAAAGGTGAGAAATATATTTGGACAACCTTTAGTGAGGACCAAATAGATTTAAACTTTAAAAATGAAAAAGTATTATTAAAAATAATCGAGTTAATTTTATTTTATGTATCTAAAAGAGCTAAAACGATTAGATTAGACGCTATTGGATATTTATGGAAGGAAGTTGGTACGAGTTGTATTCATCTAAAGCAGACCCATAAGGTAATACAATTATTTAGAGACATACTTGATATAGTAGCGCCAGAAACTATATTGATAACGGAAACAAATGTGCCTCATAAAGATAATATAAGCTACTTTTGAGATGGATATAATGAAGCTCAAATGGTTTATCAATTCCCATTGCCGCCATTAGTATTAAATGCATATCAAACAGGCAATGCTAGCTATTTATTAAAATGGGCTGATTCGTTAGAACAAATATCTAGTAGGACTACGTTTTTTAATTTTTTAGCATCACATGACGGTATAGGAGTAATGCCAGCTAGAGGTATTTTATCAGAAAAAGAGATAAATGAAATGGCAAAAAAGCAAAGGAGTATGGCGGGTATGTTTCATATAAAGATAATGGAGATGGAACAGAGAGCCCGTATGAGCTTAATATAAATTATTTTGATGCAACTATCACATCCAGATGATAAAGAAGACATTAAAATAAAGAGATTCATGGGTTCACAAGCTATACTTTTATCGCTGATGGGAGTACCAGCAATTTATATACACAGTCTATTAGGCTCAAGAAATTATAATGAGGGAGTAAAAGAAAGCGGGATATATAGAAGAATTAACAGAGAGAAACTCCTGTTAGAAAATCTAGAAAAAGAGCTAAATGATAAAAATACGTTAAGAAATAAGATTTTTAACAAATATGTGGAGTTAATCAAAATAAGAAAAGAACAGAAAGCATTCCATCCAAATGCAAAGCAAAAAGTAATTTTTGAAAATAAATCTGTATTCTCATTTATACGAGCTTCTTTAGATAATGAAGAAACTATAATAGTATTAAATAACGTATCAAATAAAGAGCAGAAAATTAAAATAGATTTGAAAAAATATAAATTTAAAAAAGTAAATGTTTTAAGAGACCTTATATCTAATGAAAATGTTAATGTAGTTAATGGAATAATAGAAATTACACTTAACCCTTATCAATTTATGTGGTTGAAAGGATAAGATTAGCCGTCTATCTCTTAAGATTTAGTTAGAGGTGGGCGGCTATTTTTTAAATAAGGCAAATAATTGTATATTTTGTTTACATGTAAATATTTTAAACATTTCTTAAAAGCGCTTTAATGCCCGCGTTTAGTAATATAAAAAAATGAGTGTAAAGATTTTTTTCAGAAAATAATTTTTAAAATATTAAATTAACTAATAAGTAGACGAGTCTATATTTGTTTTTGTGATATTGGAGTTATTTCGGAATTGGCATAGAATTTGCTACTGAAAAATTATAAGAGAATGGTAAATAATTTTTTTAGTAAATCAAGTTAAAATATTAACAATAAAATTAAATTTAATCCGATTATATAAAGGAGGGTAAAGAATGGATTTTCGTATTCCTAAAGAACATGAAATGTTACGAGAAATGTATAGAGAATTTGCTGAAAAGGAAGTAAGACCTCTTGCAGAAGAAGTCGATGAAAAAGAGATGTTTCCAGTAGAGACAGTAAAAAAATTAGCTAGATACGGTTTTTTAGGTATACCATTTCCTAAAGAATATGGTGGACAAGGTGGAGATAATTTAGCTTATATTATGGCTGTTGAAGAGATATCAAAGGTATGTGCTACAACTGGAGTTATTATGTCGGCACATACATCTTTATGTGCATCGCCGATATTTGAATTTGGTACAGAGGAGCAAAAACAGAAATATTTAGTTCCGCTTGCTAAAGGCGAAAAATTGGGGGCATTTGCGCTAACTGAACCGAATGCAGGTACTGATGCGGCTGCGCAACAGACTAAAGCTGTATTAGATGGTGATTATTATATATTAAATGGTTCAAAAATTTTCATAACGAATGCTGGATTTGCAGATGTATATATAGTCATGGCGATGACAGATAAGAATAAAGGAGTTAAGGGAATATCAGCTTTTATTGTAGAGAAAGATTTTGAAGGATTTAGTGTTGGAAAGAAAGAGTCAAAAATGGGAATAAGAGGTTCATCTACATGTGAGCTTATATTTGAAAATTGTAGAGTGCCTAAGGAAAATTTACTTGGAAAAGAAGGGCAAGGATTTAAAATTGCTATGAAAACGCTTGATGGCGGACGTATTGGTATAGCAGCACAGGCTTTAGGTATTGCTCAGGGAGCAATCGATGAGACTGTTAAATATGTGAAAGAAAGAAAGCAGTTTGGTAGACCTTTGGCGAAATTCCAAAATACACAGTTTACTTTAGCTAATATGCAGACTAAAACTGATGCTGCAAGATTGCTTGTATATAGAGCAGCTAAAGCTAAAGATAATAATGAAAGCTATAGTGTATATGCAGCTATGGCTAAACTCTTTGCGGCTGAAACAGCGATGGAAGTTACAACAAAAGCTGTTCAATTGCATGGAGGATATGGATATACAAGAGAATATCCAGTTGAGAGAATGATGAGGGATGCAAAAATAACTGAGATATATGAAGGTACTTCTGAAGTTCAAAGAATGGTTATTGCTGCTAGTATGTTAAGATAGGAGGGTTTCAAGGTGAAGATAATAGTTTGTATTAAGCAAGTTCCTGATACTACTGAAGTAAGATTAGACCCAACAACAGGAACATTAATAAGAGAAGGTGTGCCTAGTATAATAAATCCAGATGATAAAAGCGGATTAGAAGCAGCGTTAAGGTTAAAAGATGAAATTGGTGCCGAGGTAACAGTATTAACTATGGGACCGCCACAAGCAGAGAAAGCATTGAGAGAAGCTCTAGCTATGGGAGCGGACAAAGCGATATTATTAAGTGATAGGGCGTTTGCAGGTGCAGACACTTGGGCTACATCTTCGACACTTGCAGCAGCTATAAGGAAATTAGATTATGATTTAATAATTGCTGGAAGACAAGCTATAGATGGAGATACTGCTCAGGTTGGGCCTCAAATAGCAGAACATCTAGGGCTTCCTCAAGTCAGTTATGTAGCAGATTTAAAATTGGATAATGATAGATTAATTTTAAAAAGAATGTTTGAAGATGGATACCATTTGATTAGAGTAAAGATGCCTTGTTTAATAACTACTTTAAGTGAGATGAATACTCCTAGATATATGTCTGTAGGCGGGGTATTTGATGCCTTCAGAGAAAAAGAAATAATAAGATGGACTTTAAAAGATATAGATATTGATCCTTCAAATATTGGGTTAAAAGGTTCTCCGACAAAGGTTAAAAAATCTTTTACGAAGGGAGCAAAAGCAGCGGGTAAAGTATATGACGTAGAGCCAAAAGAGGCTGCACAGATAATAGTAGAAAAATTGAAGGAGAAGTTTTTTATCTAAAATTGGCATAGATTAAGGAGGGAGTACCTTGAATATTAAAGAGTTTAAAGGTGTATATGTCTTTGTTGAGCAGCGAGAAGGTGAAATTCAGAGAGTTTCACTAGAACTAATTGGAAAGGGTAGAGAACTTGCAGATAAAATAGGTGAATCTGTTACGGCTATTATACTTGGGTACAATATAAAAGATAAAGCAGATACTCTAATTCACTATGGAGCCGATGAAGTTATTTATATAGATGATAAAATATTAGAGGTTTATATGACAGAACCTTATGCTAAAGCTTTAACAGAAGTAATAGAATCAAGGAAACCAGAAATATTTTTAATTGGTGCTACAGCAATAGGCAGAGATTTAGCACCTAGAGTTTCAGCTAGAATACATACAGGACTTACAGCAGACTGTACTTCTTTAGATATAGAAGAAGGGACTGGAAATCTTTTGATGACAAGGCCAGCTTTTGGTGGAAATCTGATGGCTACAATTGTTTGTCCAGATCATAGGCCTCAAATGTCTACAGTAAGACCCGGAGTAATGCCATTGTTTGAAAAAGATGAAAGTAGAGTTGGAAAAGTTGAGGAATTTAAAATTAATTTTTCTAAAGAGGATGTAAATGTTGAAATATTGGAAATAGTAAAAGAGAAAAAGCAGAAAATAAAAATTGAAGAAGCGAATGTATTAGTTGCAGGTGGAAGAGGTATTGGCAACCCAGAGAAGTTCGAATTACTTAAAAAACTTGCTGATGAACTTGGTGGATTAGTTGCTGCTTCACGTGCAGTGGTTGATGCTGGATGGATTGATAGGGAGCATCAAGTAGGACAGACTGGAAAGACAGTTAGACCTGATTTATATATAGCATGTGGTATTTCAGGAGCCATTCAACATTTAGCTGGAATGGAAGAATCAGATTTTATTATTGCTATAAATAAAGATCCTGAAGCTCCTATATTTGAAGTTGCTGATATTGGTATTGTTGGAGATATAAATAAAGTAATTCCAGCATTAATTGAAGAGATAGAGGCAGTAAAAAAATCAAAAGAATAGTATAATAATAACATGATAAGCCAATAGTTATATCTTATAACTATTGGCTTAATTTTATGTGTTAAAATATTTTTAACAGTACATATAAAAATATAATAAATATGTTGATATTTTGTCATAACATTGCCTAATATGATATAATTTAACAAAGTTTTATATTCGATAAAGCATAATTTTGATTTGACGTATTAAGGGTGAGGATAAAATGAGTCTTATAAATAGTTTTGAAGAAATTTTAAAAAATATAACTGATGCAGTAATAGGGATAGATAAATCGGGCAATGTTATTATAATTAATGAAGCTGCAAAGAGAATATTTGGACTTCAGGCTGTAAAAGAGAAGAAATTAGAAGATTTTATATCAAGCATCAAACTTAATAGAGTATTAAAAACAGGAAAGAAAGAAGTAGAAAAGGAGTTTACATATAATGAAAGAAAATTTATTTTAAGCAAAATGCCTTTATTTAAAGATAAAAAAATTGAAGGAGCAATAGCTTTATTCAGGGAAATAACAGATTTAAAGAAAATTGAAGAAGATAAAATACATTTAGAAATACTAAATACAATTTTAGATGTATTAAATGAACGAGTTGTTGTAGTAGATGAAAAAGGAATAATTATTATGATGAGTAAAGCATATAAAGAATTTATTGGTTGTGAAAATCCTGAAGGCAAGCATGTTACTGAAGTTATAGAAAATACAAGGATGCATATTATTTTAAAAACAGGAGTAATGGAAATCGGCGAGATTCAAGAAGTACAGGGTAATAAGATGGTATCTATGCGTATTCCGATAAAAAGGAATGGGAAAGTAATCGGCGCTGTTGGTAAGGTCATGTTTAAAGATGTAAGCGATTTAGTTACTCTAACTAATAAGGTCAATAGATTAGAGCAAGAACTAGAATATTATAAAAGAGAACTAAATAAAGAGAGAACTGCAAAATATTCATTTAAAGACATAATCGGCAGTAGTGCTAGTATTCAGGCAGTAAAAGAATTGGCTATGAAAGTGGCAAAAACAGATTCGAACGTTTTGATTACTGGAGAAAGTGGAACGGGGAAAGAGCTTTTTGCACATGCTATTCATAATGCCAGCAAGAGATATTTGGGTCCATTTATTAGAATAAATTGTGCTGCAATACCAGAGGAACTGCTTGAATCTGAATTATTCGGGTATGAAGAAGGGGCGTTTACCGGTGCCAGAAAAGGTGGGAAAAAAGGAAAATTTGAGCTAGCTAATGGGGGAACAATTCTACTTGATGAAATAGGCGATATGTCTATAAAAATGCAGGCTAAACTTTTAAGGGTACTTCAGGAAAAAGAAATTGAAAGATTAGGAGGAGATGTTGTAAGGAATATAGATGTTAGAATAATAGCATCTACCAATAAGGACTTGGAGATGCTTGTAAGACAAGGGCTATTTAGAGAAGACCTTTATTTTAGGCTAAATGTAATGTCTATTAAGATACCTCCTTTAAGAGAGAGAAAAGAAGATATTAGCATTCTTGCGAAAAAACTTCTTGTAAAAGTATCTAGTAAACTTGGAAAGTATGTAGAAGGTATTTCGAATGACGCAATAAAATGTCTCGAAAGTTATGATTGGCCTGGGAATATTAGGGAATTAGAAAACGTGATAGAAAGGGCGATAAATTTATTAGATTCAGATTTGATAATAAAGCCTGAACATCTGCCAGAGAAAATAACCAAAAATAAAACAAAAAAGTATTTTTATGAAGGAAAGGGTTTGAAAAATATAATAGAAGAAATAGAGAAAGAAATTATTTTGAAATGTTTAGAAGAAAATGATTGGAACAAAAATAAGGTTGCAAAAATTTTAGGGATTAGTAGAGTTGGGCTATATAAGAAAATAGAAAGATATAATTTGAATAAACGGCAATTATGTTGAATAAGTGAAGGATAAAATATAGGCTTGTAGGTAGCTTAAGCCTATATTTTATCCTCCTAATGTTATGTCCTGTTTGTTGTACCATTCAATAGCTTGATAAAAGTGTTCTTCTTTAAAATCAGGCCAGTAATCATCGATAAAATAAAAATCTGAATAAACTGTTTGTAAAGGTAAAAAACCGCTTAATCTTTTTCTGCCTCCCCAGCGTATGACAAGATCTATCCTTGAAATATCCTGCGAATGCAATAAACCTATTACATTGTTGGAATTACTCTGGTTATTTATTAAATTTTTCACATCCCATTGCCAACCGTAGTTAACTAGGAAATTTACCTTTATACCTCCTCTGCCAAATGTTTTTCTATTATTAGTATAGGGCAGCAATTCTTTAGGGAACATAGGAGAATCAGTGTTGCCCACGACTAACAAAGAAGCATCTTTATTTGATAGTAATTCTACAGCTTTTATACATGCTTTAGTAAATGCTTTAGTTTGTATTGACGGCCTTTTTGTATTATCCATGGTGAAGCCGTAAAAAGTAAGCTCTTTAACTCCAATTTTTGAACATAATTCAAATACTTTAATACCGGGTTTAAGTCCTTTTTCATATCCCATTTCTTTTGAAAAGCCATTTTTTACAGCCCATCTTCTATTTCCATCAGGAATTATTCCGATATGTTTTGGTATCCTCATAAACTTACCTCCAATTTTAATTTTAATTCTATTATTGCCATTTAATAGTAAACTATAATCGAATCCTTAAATATTGGATATTTTTCGACAAGAATATTATTGTTATTTCTTATTTCATATTTTAAAATATTAATTGAACGATAAAATAGAGAGAGTGGATAAATTGTTTGGGTATATAACACCATATAAAGATGAATTAAAAGTTAGAGAATACAACACATTTAAAGCATATTATTGCGGATTATGTAAGACGCTTGGAAGTGAATTTAATCAAATAGTTAGATTTGGATTAAATTATGATTTTACTTTTTTAGGACTTTTATTATCATCTTTAGATGAAAAGAGAGATAAAATAAAATATGAAAGTTGTATTGCTAATCCATTTAAGAAAAAGCCTATTGTAATGAAAAATAAATATATTAGTTATAGTGCTTATATTAGTGTTATTCTAGTCTATTATAAATTATTAGATGATTGGAAGGATGAGAGGAAATTACTTTCTTTAATGGGCATGATACCTTTTATTTTTCCTAAAAATAAAGCTAAATATGTTTTTAAAGAAAAATATTTTGCTATTAAAAATAATCTGGATAAATTAGCAAAATTAGAAGAAGAAAAATGCGATATTATTGATGAGAGCGCTGACGTTTTTGGTAAGTTAATGGAAGAGATAGCAGCTTTTCCATTTATAAACGATGATAAGACGATAAGAATTTTAAGATGGCTTGGATATAATTTAGGACGCTTTATTTATGTATTAGATGCTTTTAACGATATTGAAAAAGATATAAAAGAAAATAATTATAATCCTATTTTATTACAATACAAATATAATCCTGAAGAAGAACTGGAAAAATTTTTAAGTAGAGTAAGGAATCCTATAGAATTTACTCTTACATTTACGCTAGATAATCTAGCGAAAAGTTACGAATTACTTGATATAAAGTATAATAAAAGTATAATTGAAAATATAGTTTATATGGGAACGAGACGTAAAATGATGCAGATTCTTGAGAAAGGGAGTTGTAAAAAATGAAAAATCCTTATAAAGTATTAGGGCTTGAAGAAGGTGCAAGTGAAGAAGAAATAAAAAGAGCATATAAGAAACTTGTAAGAAAATACCACCCAGATCAATACGTTAACAATCCTCTTGCCGATCTTGCCGAAGAAAAACTGAAAGAAATAAATGAAGCGTATAATATTCTTATGAATAAAGGAAATAGGAATAATTCAGGCAGCAATGATTGGAATTACTATCGACATGAAAGTAATGGTTATAATGAATTTGAAGAAGTTCGCAGACTGATTGATATGGGAAGACTTAAAGAGGCATATGATATATTAGAAAGCAGTACAAATAGAGGAGCGGAATGGTATTTTTTAAAAGGGGTAATATTATTGAGAAAAGGTTGGTATGAACAGGGATATCAGCATGTTAGAAAAGCCGTTAATTTAGATCCAAATAATATTGAATATAGAAACGTATTAAATAATATTTCATATAGAAATGATACTTATAGAGATATAGGACGAAATATGGGTTATGGGGATGATACTTCTCTTTGCAGAATTTGTGAATGTTTGATATGTACTGATTGCTGCTGTGAGTGTATGGGAGGAGATTTTATTTCTTGTTGTTAATGGAGGCTAATAATATGAGCGATTTAAGTAATTCTAAAAAGGTAGCTCTAGGTGGTTTTGTTGTATTATTATCTGTTTTATGTCTATATTTAGCTTCGATATTACCTACTAATAAAATCTTTTTCTTTTGCTTAAGTACTATCTTCATTGCTGCTATTGTAATAGAATTTAAAACTTACTTTTCTTTAATAACTTACGGAGCTATTTCTATTTTGGGGTTTATGATTATACCCAACAAGCTGATTATGGTACCGTATGTCATTTATTTTGGTTATTATGGAATAATAAAATATTATATTGAAAAGATAAATAATATTTTAATCGAGTGGATAATAAAAATTGTTTTATTCAATTTATTCGTATATGCGACTTATATAATTGCAGTTAATTTATTTATTAGTAACATAGATATTAAACTGCCGATATGGATTATTCTGTTGTTATTGCAGGTATTTTTTATTATTTATGATATATGTTATAGTTTAGCCATTAAATACTATAAATACAAAATAAGAAGATTTCTAAAGGTTAGATAGAAAGTATTGAGCATGCCTTTTTTGTTTTTCTGGATTTAACTGTTTAGGAGGTTACTTAAGATGAAAACAATAGGAATAACTACAACTGTACCAATAGAAGTTTTATTAGCTGCGGGATATAGAGTTATTGACTTAAATAATCTTTTTATTACTTCAGAGGAATATTGGAAATATATAGAAATAGCAGAAAGGGACGGTTTTCCAAAGAGTTCATGTGCTTGGATTAAGGGTATTTATGGAGCTGTTTTGGAAAATAAAATTACTGAAGTAATAGGTGTAATAGAAGGAGATTGTTCGAATACTAAAGCATTAATAGAAGTGTTAAAGCAAAATGGAATAAAAGTATATCCTTTTGCATATCCGCATAGTCATAGCTTAATTGATGTAAAGAAGACTATAAAAGATTTTATGGATTTATTTGGAGTTTCCGAAACTAAAGTTGAATCAATTAGAAAAAGATTAAATGATATTAGAAAAATTGCAAAGAGGATAGATGAGCTTACATATATAGAAGGAAAAGTAAATGGCTTTGAAAATCATTTATATCAAGTGAGTTTAAGTGATTTTAATGGAGATATAGACGAATTTGAGGAAATGTTATTAAAAAAGTTGCATGAAATGGAAAAAAGAAGCCCAGTAAAGAGGAAAGTAAGATTAGGATATATAGGTGTACCGCCTATGACTGGAGATTTATATAAATTCGTAGAAAAATTTGATTCACATATAATTTATAACGAAGTTCAAAGAGAATTTGCCTTTCCAAGAGCCGAAAAAGCTAAAGATATTTACGAACAGTATTACGATTATACTTATCCATATGATATTAATTTTAGATTGGAAAAAATAAAAGAAGAAATTAAAAAGAGAAAGATAGATGGTATTATACATTATACTCAAGCTTTTTGTTATAGGGCAATTGAAGATATTATTATTAAAAAAGAATTAGATATACCGGTTTTAAACATAGAAGGTGATAAATTGAATCATTTAGATGCTAGAACTAAATTTAGAATAGAAGCGTTTTTGGATATGATTAGTGATCTAAAGGGGTGCTGAAGTTGAAAATCTTGGGAATAGATTTAGGAAGTAGAGAAGTTAAGGTTGCATTAATGGAAGATAAAGAGATAACAAATATGTTTAAGGTAAGTACTATGTCTTTTTATAGAGATTACTGTGGCTTTGATGGAAAGATAGTAGTAGATTTGCAAAAGCTCAATGTTGAAGATGTAGATATAGCGATTTCGACAGGTTATGGTAGAAACAATACAGATTTAAAAAAGTTTGAGCCTATCAATGAAATAAAGGCTCATGTATATGGTGCAATTTATCAGAGTGGCTTGAAAGATTTTATTTTACTAGATATTGGCGGACAAGATGTTAAAGTTGTGAAGGTTGAAAAGGGGATTATAAGTGATTTAGAGTTGAATGACAAATGTGCAGCCTCATGCGGCAGATATTTAGAAAACATGGCTAATGTTTTAGAAGTTCCTTTAGATGAGCTGTTTAAGTATTATGAAAATCCAGTTAAGCTTAATTCAACTTGTGCAGTTTTTTCTGAATCTGAATTAATAGGAAAAATTGCAGAAGGAGTAAATATAGAATCTTTATGTTCTGGTGTTAATTTTTCTTTATATAGAAGATTGAAGCCGCTTTTGACTAGATTTAAAGGCAGGAAGCTAGTGCTTTCAGGCGGTGTAGCTTGTAACAGTGCATTAATAAAATATTTGAGTGCAGATTATGATGAGGTAATTCCGTTGGATTATCCCCAGTTTAATGGGGCTATAGGCTGCTGTTATTATGGTAAAATGAAATTAAAAAACAAATAACGATATTTTTACATCTAGGGAGGCATGACAATGATGAATTTTATAAAAGCAACAAAAATGAAATTTTTAATATTAATCTTATTGCTTGTAGTTCTTTCGGGTTGTACTGACGCTAAAGTATCGAATCAAAATGTATCTAGTAGTAGTAATTTAAAAGTCCATTTCCTTGATGTTGGACAAGCAGATAGCATATTAATACAATTTCCGAATGGTGAGACTGCATTAATAGATGGTGGCAATAGAGAAGATGGAGGATTTGTAGTTGGATATATTAAAAAGATTGGGATTAATAAGATTAATTATATTATAGCGACTCATCCGCATGAGGATCATATTGGCGGATTACCAGAAGTTATAAAGAATTTTGATATTGGAAAAGTATATATGCCAAATAAGACAAGTAATACAAAAATATTTGAAAACTTGTTAAAAGAAATAAAGAATAAAGGATTGAAAATTACGCGAGCAAAAGGTGGATTAAGTATTATAGATACAGATGACTTAAAATTTACAATAATTGCTCCAAATTCTGAAAAGTATGATGAAACTAACGAATATTCAATAGTTAATAAATTAATTTATAAAAACACTTCTTTTATTTTCACCGGTGATGCGGAAAGAGATTCTGAGGAAGAAATGATAAAGTTAGGATATAATTTAAAGGCGGATGTTTTAAAAGTTGGGCATCATGGCGGTAGAACTTCAACAAATTACGAGTTTTTAAAAAGAGTTAACCCTAGATTTGCAGTAATATCGGTTGGAAAAGATAATGATTATGGACATCCTCATAAGGAAGTTTTGGAAAGACTAAATAGAATGGGAATAAAGGTATTTAGAACAGATGAGTTAGGGACTATAATTGCAGCTTCTGATGGACATAAAATTGATTTTAATAAAGATGTTGCAAATAATAATATGGTAAAAAATAAAAAAGATAATAAAATATTTTATATAGGAAATAAAAAGACAAAAGTTTATCATGTGCCGACATGTAAAAGTTTGCCGAAACAAGAGAATAGAGTAATATTCCATAGTAGGGAAGAAGCAGAAAAAGCAGGATATAAACCTCATAAAAATTGTATAGAATAGGAGGTATTTAACAGTTACAAAATATTTATAAAAACTTATAAAAACCTTAAAACAATTATAAATTCAAAAAAGTAGTTAAGGAAGATTATAGAGGGAGTTAAAAGGAAATGAGTAAATCTATAGCCGGGAATAAAAATATAAGAACATACAAAATGAGAATAAAAGATAAAAAATTCAAATCCAAAGTTATAGATTATATTTATAAGTATAGACATTTTGAAAACATGTATATAATACTCCTTAATCAAGACTATAAACAAAACATCGGAGATTTTAGGTTGTTAACTAATTATGAAATAATGAGAGCACTATTTAGGGGAACTACTCCAAAAAAGCTAAAAGAAAAACTAACTTATATCAGAAATAAATATAAAAACCATCAAATAATGAATGACTTAATAAACTTATCTAAAGAACTTAAAATTCATAATATAGTAGAAATAATAAAAAGAGTAAAATCTCAATATAAAGGGTTTTTCACTAGAGTTAAAAATGGAGATTATAAAGCAAAACCGCCCAAACCTAAAAAACTATCAAAACTAACTAATTATACAATTCCATTAGATAGTTATAAAGGATTTTCATTAAAAAGAAAAAATCAGCTAGGAATAAACCTTAACAATAAAATGATAAGGACATATATAAATCATAAAGAATTAGAGAAAGTAGTAGGGAATTTAAAAAATATTAAAGCAGTACATCTTAACTTTTCAAACAATGAATTGTACTTACTTTTCATATATGAAAAAGAAGAAAAAGAAATAAAAGAAAAACCTTACAAAAGTGCAGGGATAGATATAGGAATAAATAATCTTTTAAGCATATATGTAGACGATAAAGATGTGCCAAGTTTAATAATAGATGGTAAAAGTTTAAGACATATAACGCCAACTTTAATAGGTTTATAGCAAAATTAAACAGAGAAATAATGATTACAAAAGACAAAAACAGAAAAAGATATTTAGAAAAATATAGAACATATCTTTATGAAAAAAGAAATAGGTATTTTCATGATCAATTTCATAAAATCAGTAAAAGAGTATTAGAGTATCTAGGAAAACATAATGTAACAGAGATAATATTATCGGACAACCTAAACAATCTTAAAAATAACGGTAAATGCAAATTAAATAAAGCTAACAAACAAAACTTCATACAAATACCATTTGGGAAATTATTAAGATACATAGAATATAAAGCAAAAGATTATGGAATAAAAGTAAAATATGTAGATGAAAGTTATACATCAAAAGTAAGTAGTTTAACAGAAAATATAAAAGTAATACAAAAGCTATCCCAATATAACCTTGACTTAACTAATGCTTTAAATGGGAAGCGAGTTAAGCGAGGGTTATTTAAGGATGAAGTTATAAATAAAATAATCAATGCCGATTTAAACGGAGCAAGGAATATATGTATATTGGGCAGTAAAAAAGCACAGCAAAAATACAAAACAGGAGGTGAAAACCGTTGGCTTAATTTTAAGCTGTGCAATCCTATAAAAGTAGAAAGCGACTTCGAGTTATGCAGGCTTATAGCCTCATAATAGAAGTATCGGATAAGACCTATAAATTTATAAAGATTTATAGGTATGCGTTGCTTTCTATAAGGTTTTTATAGATATAAGTCAACGGTATTTTTATTAGGGGTATAATTGATAGATTTGAAGGAGATTATGCTGTGATTGAGTTAGAAAATTTAGAAGTCATCAATATACTTAAAGATAATCTCCCGCAGAATGCTAAAGAAGGAGATGTAGTAGTGATTAAAGATAATAAATATTATATAGATATAGAAGAAACTCGAAGAAGAAATAAACAAATAGAAGAATTTTTTAAAGATTTATTTGAAGGGTAAAGAGCCATATCCGATGATATGGCTTATTTTTCTCTTATTCGAATTTTATTAATAACTTTTCTTACTCCTTCAACACTCATAGCCAATTCTTTTGCTATTTCTGCATCTCTTTTGGTTTGTGTATATCCAGATAATGAGGCAATACCTCCTGTAACTGTACAGGCAATGTCTTCTCCGCTAAAATCAGCTCTATTTAATTTATCTCTAATCATATTAGTTATAGTAACATCGTCAATTACTCCTAGAGTAGAGATTTGTGTATTATTTACAACATCTTTTACACCTCTGACTTCAGAGGCAATTTTCATTGCAATATGTGAATCTTTTAATGTATCTACATGACCAATTAGATTTACAACACCATCTTTTACTTTAACCCCAATACCACTTATTTTTTCAGAATAGTTGTTATTGCGAAGTCTGTCAATGACTTCCTTTTCAATATGTTTATCTGTAATCTGTCCTTCAACACCTATAGTTATATTATTCTCTACTTTTTTAACTCCGTCGATGCTGTAAGTAATTTGCTCTGCATATTCTTTTTCTGCTAGCACATCAACAAAACCAGAAAGGTGAACGACTCCATCTCTGCAAGTTACATTAATATCCATACTAGATGCCTGCATCTTTTCTTCCAATTTGTCTTTAATGTAATCGACTAATAATTCATCTTTTGTTAAATTTTCTTTTTTATCTTTGATATTCAAATTAAACACCCCTTTTAAACTATTTGTATTAGTTTTACACATCTTTAGTTGAAATATTAATTTAAAAAATGTTGTAATATAGATTTGTGGAATTTGAAAAGGGTGCGAAATAGATAAGTCCAATATCTTACATATTGATAAAATTTGTTGCTTTAGCATTTTATATTTTATATAATATTGAATAATGACATAAAGTTATAGCTAATTAAATAACTAAAAGGGGTGGTAAGTGATGCACAAAGTATTTTCGGGAAAGAATGGGAAAACGATTCCATACTTGGACACTGTTATTTTTTTAGTAATTATTTCTTTATTTTTTGGCTATTTAGGGGCGAGAATGGGAATTAGTAATATGTTTTCAACTATTATGGCAACGGCTTATCAGTTGCTAATCGATACTGTATTTTATATAATGGCAATAGCGGTATTGACAGGTGCTTTTGGTAAACTTGCAACAGAATTCGGATTAGTTAAGCTGTTAAATAAGATATTTTCTCCTTTAATGAAACCTTTATTTAATATGCCCGGAGTAGCCTTTTTAGGAATAATAACAACTTATCTTTCTGATAATCCAGCAATTATATCATTATCTAAGGATGATGATTTTTTAAGTTATTTTAAAAAACATCAAGTACCTTGTCTGTGTAATTTAGGAACTGCGTTTGGTATGGGACTTATAGTTACGACTTTTATGACGAGTAAAGGATATTTTAAAGAGGCATTAATAGGGAATATTGGTGCTATAATAGGAAGCATTGTTAGTGTTAGAATAATGGCTTACAGAACTAAAAAAGTATTACCAGAAGAGTCAGAAAAGACAGAAAAAGGGATGGGAAATAAGAGGAATAAGGATATTGAAGATAATATTATTGAACATACAGAAGGAAGTTTTTTTGAAAGATTTTTAACTGCTTTTTTAGAAGGAGGCAAGTTAGGGGTAGATATCGGACTTAGTATAATTCCAGGAGTTTTAGTAATTTGTACTGTTATAATGCTTTTAACTTTTGGGCCAATTGATCCTTCAGTTGGATATCAAGGAAAGGCTTATGAAGGAGTGCAGCTTTTACCTAAAATTGGTGAGTGGTTATCACCTATCATTAAACCTTTATTTGGATTTAAAAATCCAGAGGCTATTGCATTTCCGATAACGGCTCTTGGAGCGGTAGGTGCTGCATTAAGTTTAGTACCAAAATTTTTAGAAAGTGGAGTTATAGGCCCAAATGAAATTGCAGTTTTTACTGCTATGGGTATGTGCTGGAGTGGATTTTTAAGTACTCATGTAGCGATGCTAGATGCATTAGGACATAGGAAACTTATATCAAAAGCTATAACTAGTCATGTTATAGGAGGTATTGCTGCTGGAATTTCCGCTCATTTGCTTGTTTTACTTTTGGGGTTAGCATAAATATTGGACAAGGTGGTAGTATGATGAATGATTTAGAAATGGCAAAAAATATACTATTTGAAAAAGATTATTCTCTAGTCGTAGTTAAAAACGGGGAAGTTATATTTGTAAGCAGAGAAAGAGGAATAAAACCACTATTGAGTATTGTTTTAGAAAAAAGAGATATTGTAAAAGAGACGAGTTTGGCCGATAAAGTAATAGGCAAAGCAGCTGCAATGCTTTGTATAAGATTAGGATTTACGTCTGTTTTTGCGAATATTATAAGTGAAAGTGCCGTTGAAGTATTGAAAAAATCCGATATAAAATACGAGTACAATACAAAAGTACAGTATATATTGAATAGAGATAAAAGCGATATGTGCCCTGTTGAAAAGATAGCTCAACGCCATGAAAATACAACAAAATTGATAGAGGAGATAAAAAAGTTCCTACAAATATAGCTATTCTTATGTTGATAAATAATATATGTTTGTATTATAATGATTGTGATGTCCTAGATAGTGTAAAAAGAAATATGAAAAGTTAGAGAAAAGATTGGATATACTTTAAGATGATATTTTAAAGATTTTACCCAAAAAAGGGCATAAATATCCCGTAGGGTGTAATTTAACTTTAAATTTTAACTGTTAATTTGTCAAGGTGCATTTTAAAATTAAGCAGCTTCTTTTAAAATATTGCTTCTATGCTTTTGATTTTCTATGGCATGTAGTTGTGCTAATTCAATTAGTTTAGCCCATTTTGCTGGCATTGTTTCGTATCTATTCAGCTCAGTTAGTGGTATTGGTACTTTACCATTTAAGGCTGAATGAGGTCTTAAAAAATTAAACCAAGCTGTAAAT
>NZ_FQXO01000035.1 GCF_900129995.1 Caloranaerobacter azorensis DSM 13643
CGTAGAGACTGTACTAATGTTTATAATAATAGCATTTAATCTTATGCAATTATATTTCTTTAGGTGTATTAGAGGATTTAGAAAGAAAAGAATGTTGCAGATAGATATTATTGAAGATATAAGAGATGAAAGATTTACTATAGAAGCTGATTGGATAAATCCAATATTTGAAAAAACATAATTTAAAATAAAACTGGAAATTGATTATTAAAATTTCTTGGGGTAGGGGGAGGTGTAACTATTTTTAAGACCTATCGGTCTACAGGTTTCCCAGTTATTCAAGTAAATGTTAAAAAATAAAATTTTAGTAAAAACAAATTTTTTACTGGAAATTTGATGCGAAATCTCTGAGTTATATACTTACAAGTTGAATTTTTCCCCTTATTCATCTTTTTCAACATTATCCCCCCAAAAATAAATAATTTTTCTTTTTTTACAGTAATCATATATACTGTACTCTTTTTTTATTTTTATTTACAAATCCATCCTAATACCATAATTTTTAAGCCATTCTCTTCGTTTCTTATAATCTGGCATAATAGATTCAAGTAAATTCCAAAACTGTTTCGAATGATTCATATGAACCATATGGCACATTTCATGAACTACTATATAGTCTAATACATTTGAAGGCGCCATTACACATCTCCAATTAAATAAAAGATTTCTATCAGAAGAACAACTTCCCCATCTCTTTTTCTGTTCCTTCACTTTTACATTTTTCGGCTTTACGGGAAAATAAGGTTGATAATATTTAATACGCTCAAGTATTTTTTCTAAAGCCTTTTTACGATACCACTTTTCCATTGCCTTTTGAAGTACCTTTTCTTCTTTTGTAAATGACGTTATATAAAATCTTCCTTGATATAATTTTACTTCTGGCTTTTTTACATTTTCATCTAAAATAATTTGAAGTGTATAATTTCTCCCTAGATACATAAAAGACTCGCCATTTACAAATTCTCTTTTAATTTTTCTGTATTCAATATCTTTAAACTCAAATAGTTTCTGAACTATCCAAGATGCTTTACTCTTAACTTTTTGAATAATAATTTCTTTTGGTGTGTTAAATGGAGCCACAACTTTTACGATATCCGGCGGCTCTATACTAATTTCCATAGTCTTTCTTTTTCTGAATATCACATCAAATTCTATATTTTTACTTCCATAATTAAATGATAATCTCATAGTCATCTTCCTTTTAATCTAATACTGCATAATGTTTTTTTGCAAGGTTAAGTAGTGGCTTGACTAATTGCTTTCTAACTTCTATATTAATCTTCTTAAAATACTTTGTTGTAAGCATTAAATAAATTGCTCTCTCAATATCCGAAGTTTTTGCTTGATTTGTCGTCCAATCTATTACATAATTTTTCTTTACTATTTCAGATACATCTTTAGCAATACTTTTGGATAGTTCAATTATATCATTTGAAATATATTCTACTCCTTTTTCCTTCACTACTGCATTATTTTCATTATCTTCTTTAAGATGTTTTTTGACTGTTTGAAAAAATGCATATTCTTCTTTAGTAAGTCCCAAACCTTCGGCCTCTTTTAGTTCTCCTTTTTGGATATCATTTTTAATAAATTCCTTTAATTTTTTCTTTCTCTCTATCCAATTATTTTCTGTTTCATCAAGTATCTTTTGAAGTTTTTCTAGTAAAGAAGTATAATATACAGGGTTATCATCCATCTTTATATGTATAATATTTCTTATTGCATGTTCCATACTAGATGCAATGGCTTCATCTGATTTTAGGCTGTTTACTTTTTTATCAAAATCCGAATCAAATAGTGTAATAGGTTCAATCCACTGATGTACTCCTTTAGATTTTAAGTGCTGAGAAATAATTTCTCTTACTTTCCCACCACATCCTGCAATATCTAATTTATTTTGAGGTTCAAATCTCGCTTTTGCTGCTGCTCTAATGTAAGATAACCACTTTAAGTCGTTTATATTTTCTGCCTTTACATGTGTTGGTAGTAACTGTTCCATTGCACTTGCAAACCTTTTATATGCAAGTTCAAATTCTGCTCTTTTATCTTCTGGTTCTATTCTTTTAACTAAAGCATCCAAATCATTTTTATCTACACCTTTAAACATGTTCATAACGGCTTCTCTATAAGATAACATCTGTTTATATACTGCATCTATTGATTCCATTGGCTCTCCTAATTCTTCTTTGTCAAAGATAGAAAGTGCTTCTTCTAAGTGATTTGAAATTCCAAAGTAATCTACTACATAACCACATTTTTTGCTATCCCCACATGTTCTATTTACTCTTGCAATTGCTTGAAGTAAATTGTGTTCTTTTAGTGGTCTATCAAGATACATTACTTGCTCAATTGGAGCATCAAATCCTGTTAGTAGCATGTCTTTAACAATTAAAAAGCAAAGTTTATCCTTTTCTATTGGCTGCAAGAATCTTTTTATTATCTTGTCCTGCTGGGCTTTTGTAGTAAAATGTTTTTTAAGATGTGGTTCATCATTTGGGCTTCCTGAAAAAATAATCTTTACTTCTAATTTTTCTCCTATGATTTCTTCCATATATTTATTTAAAGCATTATAATATTTTACGCATGCATCTCTTGATATACATACTACTTGAGCCTTAAATCCATTTGGATATATATGCTCTTTGTAATGGGTAAGAATGTCCTTTGCTATATCATCTATTCTTTCATCTGCTTCAACTATTGCTCTTTTATTTGCATATTTTTGTTTTATGGATTCTTTTTCTTCTTCACTCTTTTCTGCAAACGCAATATTGAAAAGTTCTTCTAATGTATCTGCTTTTATTTGAAGTTCTGGTTTTCTGCCTTCATATACAATCTTAACTGTTGCTCCATCTGCTACTGCTTCTTTTATACCATATTTATCTATATATGAACCGAATGTTTTAACGGTTGATTTATCTTTTTTATCTATCGGTGTTCCTGTAAATCCTATAAATGCTGCATTTGGAAGTGCATTTCTCATATTCTTTGCCATTGTCTTGTACTGACTACGATGTGCTTCGTCAGTAAGAACTATTACATTCGTTTTTGTAGTAAGTACAGGGAACTCTTTTTCAAAGAATAGCCCTTTTTTCTGTTTTTCATCTTTTAATACTTCTTTTTCTTCTTTTTCGCTTTGGAATTTATGAATTGTAGTCATTATTATTTGTGGTTGTGCAAGACTTAATAACTCTTTTAGTTTTGACACACTATCTGCTCGAACTGGAGTAGTAATGCTAGACAATGTTCTTACAAATGTATTGTAAATCTGTTTGTCTAAATCTACCCTATCTGTTACAACTACTATAGTTGCATCAGAAAGTTCTTTAATCCTTCTTATTTTTCTTGCTAGAAATACCATTGTTAATGATTTACCAGAACCTTGAGTATGCCATATTACTCCACCACGACTTAAGGAATCTTTTCCTTCAATGAGTCTTTTTAGTGCTTTATTTACTGCTCTAAACTGCTGATATCTGCAGACTTTTTTAATTCCACCATCAAATAATATAAAATTCCTCATTATATCTAATAGATTATTCTTTTCTAATATACCTTGTAAGAATATGTTTTGTCCGTTATCTTCTACCCCTTCAATATCTTTAATCTTGAATGGATATGGATCTTTCCATTCTTGATAAAATTGATATGTAGAACTGATTGTACCTAAATATCCATGGTATTTATTTAAAATACCCGTAATAAAGTTTGTATAAAATAATCTTTCTGCTCCTTCTACTATATCTGAACCTCTGGCATTCATGTATCTTCTAAGTTGATTAAAGGCTTCATATTTTCCCATGTTTTCGTTTTTACTTTTTTCAAGAAATGGGGATTTGCATTCTAAAACTACTACAGGTATACCGTTTATAAATATAATTATATCGGGTTTTATATTTTCATTTGGGCCATGTATTTTAAATTGTCTAGTAACTAAAAACTCATTGTTGTCAATATTATCCCAGTCAATAAATTTTACTGTGTGGTATTTTTTCTGACCACTACCATCTAAATCTTGTTCTAATGAAAAAGATAAATTAACTATTGCATTATAAATCTTTTCATTTATTTCGTATAAATTTACCCCCAAATTTTCAGGCCTAGTTAAATATCTTACTGCTTTAGATATATTTGTATCATTCATCCATGGATTAATTCTTCTTAATGCTTTTTCTAACCTTTTCTTTAATATAACCTCTGTCATTGAATCCCTTTCATCATATTCAGGGGTTAAAAACTGTCCATCAACAAACTCATAGCCTAATTTTTCTTTTAAGTATTCTATGGCAGGTAATTCAACTAAAGTTTCCTCATTCCCTAGATGCGGCATGCTATTTCCCCCTCGTTAGAAAATTGAAAATAAACAAAATCTTCGATTTAAATAAATTAAGATAGATTTTGTTGAAATCCATTACGGAAATTATATTCAAAATTATCCACAAATCAAAGCAGTTTATAATTTCCTATGGATTACAAAAATTGAAAATTTAAAATTATATTTTTACTCTAATTTTTCCAGTAAGAAGTTTTTGCATAAGTCCTTTTTTAAGGTTTTGAAGTTTTTCTTTTTTGTTTTCGTAATACTCTATTTGATTATCTACTTCTGATAAGATAGAAGCTATTTTTTGTTGTTCTTCAATATTAGGTATTGCAACTTTCACTAATTTTAGATTTTTTCTTGTTATATGTTTCATTGTTGATCCATGTGATAATTCAAGTAGAATTTCAATTTGCCTAGATAACTGATAATATAAATAGTCTTTAATTATATTTTTATTTGGAATAACTTTATAAATATGCTGATTTAAATACGCTTTCTCTCCATTCCATCTATGTAATCCTATCGAACCTGACCATGCAAAAAGCAAATCACCTTTATATACATGATATTTCTCATCTATTTCCAAATTACAATAATTATATGTTGCACTTTTATCATTTAAATTTTGAATTCTTATTATAGGTACACCTCTATCAGTCCATTCAGAAGGTTTGAATGCTCTTCCATTTATGTATTCTCCTGTATCAAATAGTGGTATTACCTCCCACTCCTTCGGTATCTCTCCTATTTCCGTCTTTTTAAATTCAGTATGTCCAATCCCTTTAGTTAGAAGTTTTTGCATTAGTCCTTTTTTAAGTTCTTTTGTCTTTTCGATTAATACATCTGTTTGTTCAATATATTCGTCTACTGTTGAAAGAATAGCGGCGATTTTTTGTTGTTCTTTGAGTGATGGTACTGGGATTTTAAAATTTTCAACTTCCTTCTTTGATAGTTCAAGAAAAGTACTTCCACTTGCAAGTCTTACAAACTTAGGTTTTATTACATCTATTAAGTAATACATAAATTCATTAAATAAATTCTCTTTACAAATAAGTGATTTAAAACCTTGATTAGTAGCCATTGGAACTGTATTAATACATTTCTCTCCTATTGTAGCCCTACTAGTCATCAATATACTTCCTATCGGTAGTAAGTTAGCAGATGAACTTTTTAACCCTTCTTCAGTAATATTTTTTTCTGTGTGAGCAATATATTTTCCATTAAATGTTATGTCTGTAGGAGTAGCCCACGGAATATATGCATCTTCCCAAAATTCTTTTCGATTTGTATCAGGTGTACCACCACTTACTACTTCTGCCACTTCCACTATTGCTTTTACCTCCCACTCAACAGGTATTTCTCCTATTTCCGTCTTTTTATATTTCTTTTTATTGTCCATTGTCAATTGTTCACTGCCAATTACTCTTTTTCCATCTCTCAACTTCATCACCTGCTTTCTTAAACTTCCTCAAATCCAAGTTCTTTTAAATATTCATTTAGTCTGTTTTCCGTTTCTTTAGACTTTTCCTTTAGTTCTCTTATCTCCCTAATTACTTGAGGTATATCTACTTCAGGCTCTGGTTCAGTTGTATCTACATATCTACTTATATTTAGGTTGTAATCATTTTCTTTTATTGTTTCTAAAGTTACTACTGAAGCATATTTATCTACGTCTTTAAATTCATCATAGACCAAAGTTATCTTTTCTATATCTTCATCTCTTAATTTATTTTTGTTCCCATCCTTTATAAATCCTTTACTTGCATCAATAAATAATATTTTTCCTTTTCTTTCAACTGGTTTGTTTTTATTAATTATCAAAAGTGCTGCTGGAATACCTGTACCATAAAATAAATTTGGAGGTAATCCTATAACTGCTTCTATTAAATCGTCCTTTATTATTCCTTTTCTTATCTTTCCTTCTGCTCCTCCTCTAAATAAAACTCCATGAGGTACTACTGTACCCATTTTACCTTTAGCATTTAAACTCGCTATCATATGACATACAAATGCTAAATCTCCATAACTTTTTGGTGGTATTCCATACACAAATCTATGATATGGATCTGCTTGAGCTTCTTCGTAACCCCAATTTTTTAGTGAAAATGGTGGATTTGCAAGTACCTTATCAAATGTCTTTAAAACTCCTCCTTCGGTATGTCTTGGATTTCTTATTGTATCACCTTTTTTAATATCTGCTCCTCTTGCTCCATGAAATAACATATTCATTTTACAAATAGCCCATGTTGAAAGATTTATTTCTTGTCCAAATAATGAAATATTTTTAGGATTGCCGCCATGCTGTTTTATATATTGAATTGAATGTATGAGCATACCCCCACTTCCTACTGTTGGGTCGTAAATCCTATCTCCTTCTTGTGGTTTAACTATATTTACAAGTACCTTTACAACTTCTTTAGGAGTATAAAATTCTCCACCTTTTTTTCCACCTTCATCAGCAAACTTTTTAATTAAATATTCGTAAGCATTTCCAAGTACATCTTCATTTTCTAAATTATCATTAGAAAGATTTATACTGTCAAACAATAATAGTAATTGTGATAACTTTTTGTCAGGAACTCTTTCCTTATCATTGTAATTTGCTGTTGTTAGTACACCTATAAGTTCAGAATTTTTAGGCTCATCTTCTATTGCTTTAAACGCCTTGTCTAGTTCAGGACCAATATTAAGATTTAAATTTTTTAATTCTTTCCATCTTGCTCTTTTAGGTACAAAAAAAGTTTCATATATTGTTGGTTCTTCTAGTATTATGTTTACTTCTTCCTCATCCATTCCCTGCGACAAAAATTCTTGTCTCTTTTTTTCTCTTTCAACTTCAAATTGGTCATTCATTCTTTTTAAAAACAAAAGCCCAAATATGTAATCTTTATATTCTGCTGCATTAAGTTCTCCTCTTAATATATCAGCAGCAGCCCATAAAGTTGATTCTAATTTTTGAAGCGTCAATTTCTCCATATAGTCCACTCCTCTACATCATCTATATCTATATTTTTTTACTATAAAAAATTATATCATAATCAAAGAACAATAACATAAAAATACGACTATATGAAATAAAACTTCATATAGCCGTTATTACCTATTCCTAATTCTCATAGTAAACTCCTCTCGAACTCGAGAACATTGCTCATCATTTAATGAATAATCAAATAAACATTTTCTTATTGAATAATCTACATTATTTTTATCAATTCTTGAATAAAGACAACTTAAGCAATTCCCAATATTCTTACTTGCTAAGTTGCAAATTTCATATTCTATCTCTTTACTATTATAATATTCTGCATCAATATAATAGTCTATATAACCTTGAACCAATTGTGCAAAATTTTGTATCCTATTATTTTCAAATTCTATGAATCTTGGTATATCATTATTATTTCGCTCCATATATATTCTAAAATATTCAAAAGGGTGTTCATCTCTAGCAAAAACCTTATAAAGACTTCTAGCAATTTTTCTATCACTTTTATTTTTAGCATTTAAAAATAATAGATAGGCAAAATCTTGCACTGTAATACATTTTAAACCTTTAAAATACTTTGATTCAGTAATAAATCTCCATACAGTTGTATCTTGTGAAAAAAAAATAAAGACATTGTTAAATTTGGCATATAATAAAGTTTTGTATTCACCAAGATCTTTTAAATCTTCTATATTAAAAGAATCTTTAAGTTCTTTGTCACATTCTTCAAATAATTTCTTTCCTATTTCATCAGTAGGAAAATTATCCTCCACATAAGTAATATTAAAAACATCTGACACAGATATCAACTCATCTTTTATAGTTTGTCCAATAACTTCATCATAAACTTTTTTATGTATTATTATATTTTCAAAAAAACGAAACAAGAATTTTAGTTGCCCCTTAAAATTTATCAGAATATTAGCATCAAAAAGGACAGGCTCACTAATCTTCATCATATTCATCATCTCCTGCCCCAAAACTTGAAAAATCAATATCTATTGGCTTTATTTCTGGTTTTACAACTCTAAAATCATCAAGCGTCTTATCGTATTTTTTTATTATACTTTCTAATTTGCTAATTGTAATGATATTATTACGATATATATCATAAGCAATCTTTGGTACATTTAAAGAATGATATTTTCTTCTATTGGAATGTTCAAGTTCATTAATATGCTTACACATTTCAGCATCCAGCATTTTGCAGTATTCTAAAATTTGTTCGTCATAGCTCTTAAGTTTTTCAAATTCTTTGTTTCCTATTATTCTTAATTCTTTAAGTCTTTTTAAGATTGTTTTATAAGGAATCTCATATTCAAACTGGAGTTCAATAATTTTAAGAACAAGATCTTCTTCCAAATACTTTTTTCTTTTAAAATTACTAAATCTATCCTCGATTACACTTCTTGGCATTAAAAATGCAGCCGCAAAATAATTTGCCTTAATTTCTTCAATATTTAAACCTGTATCATCAATACTTTCAGAAATATCTTGATCATTGCAAACTATAAACTTATCTACACTTTTTTCCTTTAAATCAATCAAATGATATAGTTCATGTGCAGTAGCAAACACCTGAAAACTCAAACTAAAACTTGTATTCACAAAAATCTGAATTACCTCTCCTTGCTTTCTTGTAAATCCAGCAATTTTTCTCGTTTTTAACGGATAAAGTAATATATATGAATCATAAATTTTTTCTATATAACTAAATATTTTTAGTCCAATTGGAGATTCATCACCTAAGTCATGTATCCTGCGCTGCTCAAGAGCCCGTTTTTCAATTTTTTCTATCTCTTTTAGTGATAGCATAAAACCCTCCTAAATCCGTTCTCTCATGTTTTTTAGTGCTATTGCTTCATCCATCATTGACAATATCATTTGAATTTCTTCAATATCATTACTATCTAATTTCTTATCTCTTTTCATATACATAACAATATCCTCTTGGACTTTATTAATACCTAAAATATAGTCTGCAGACACGTTATAAAAACTTGTTAGCTTTCGAAGCTCCTCAACATCAATTGATTTTTTGTCGTTTTCTAATTTGCTATAAGTTGAAGGGTTAATATTAAGCAAAGAACAAAGCTCTTTTGCATTTAACCCTTTAGATTCTCTTAATTTTCTAACCCTTTCTCCAATCGTATTCATAATAATCCCTCCTAACACTAGTATATGTTATTATTTCTTTTTTAGCAATAATCCTTTAAAAATTTCTATTAATAATTTCTATTTTGTAATTTTTATTCAAATTATCTCACATACTATTCAAAATCATTTTTATCTTGACATAAAAACCTAAATAACTCCTTATAATATCACTATTTTTATTCTTGTATTTTAATATCTTTTACAGGTATTTTGTTTACTCTTTCATTTAATCTTGTTTTATCTAAAAATTAAAAAATTATTTATCCATAATCATTTGTATTATATATAACTCCTAAATTTTTATCATAAACGATACTAGAAATGGTACGGCTATTGAAAGGATTACTCCATTGATAAATGCAATTATAGTCGTCTGGGGATTTGTAGCATTCGATATTACCGGCAATGAAGTGTCCATGGACGTTGCACCAGCAGGAGCGACACTCTCAAGGTCTCCAATGTATTTAGCTATAAAAGGGATAGTGGTTAATGCTATAATCTCTCTAGTAACATTGGATATAAAAGCTAAAGCACTCAGTTTTGCCGAATAGTTTGCAAGTATCATTGCAGATAAAGAATACCATCCAAGCCCTGCCCCTACAGCTCCAGATTCATTTAACGGAAGTCCTAACAGATATCCAGCAAAAATACTTCCGCCAATACTACCAATAATTATCATAATAGGGATAAGAAGTATTCTGAAACCTATTCTTCTGATTTTGTTCAATACTTCTTTATTTTTACCTATATCCATACCAACAAAAAATAAAAGAAAACAAAGTCCAATATCTATAATAATATCAGTATAAGGAAGGATATAGCCAGATGGTATAAAATATCCTACACCTATACCGATGGCTACTGCTAATATTATTTTACGAGTCATTTTTCTGCCTCCCCTTTTTACTATCTTTTGTAATATATCCTTTAACAGATTTAACCAACAGTACACTGAAAAATATTGAAAACGCTGAAATTATTATAGCTTGAAAGCCTAATTCTAAAAATGATGAAATGACTCTATCATCAAGTCCCATTTTCACACCCATTACAAATAATAAAAACAATAAACTTATACTTTGTATTTTGCTCAAGTTACAATCTACTTTACTGCTGCCCAACTGCTTATAACCGACTAATGCTCCTAATATTAAAATAGCTAAATATAAAAGCAATCTTATTCCCATACGATACGCTCCTTCTGACGATATTAAAGTTTAACAATACTCGTTGGCAAGAATTAAAAACACACTGGAAGTCCAAGTGAAAGCAGTATCACATAACCCTTCTCCAGTTAATGCATTAAAATTCTCAGCCATACCGTTTTTTAATATCATACTGCAATATCTTTGTGCGATTTCTTTGGCAAATTGTTTTTCACCTATCTTTTTAAGACTGTCAACTATAATCATTGTAGATGGAGCCCATATAGGCCCCCGCCAATATCCATTAGGTATGTAATAATCACTACTAATACTTTCAGTAGCAAGTCCATATTCTGTCAAAAATCTTCTATTGTCCTTCAGTCCATCTACTAAACTTTTAATGATATTATTAGGTAATCTATTGCCTAAAATTATTGGTATAAATAGTAAAAGGCTATCAGAATTAATACGTTTATGAGTTCCTGATTTGAACGCAACAAATCTTTTCCCATCCCAGCTGTGTTTTAATAGCTTGTCTAAAGTAATATTCGCCTTTTCTTTCCATTTCTTATGTTCTTCAGTTTTGTTCAAAATCAATGCAAACTCTGATAATAGTTCCATCTGTATAATCAAAAACGATGTAAGATCTGGACTTTCAACAGGTACACCTTCATGGAAAACGGTACTGTTATCCCATCCTGAATCGTTTCCATGATTATACTGCAAAATCCCATCATTATCACTATCCCTATATTTAAACCACCATTCTGTCCATTTTACTAGAGGCTTATATATCTCCTCTACATGCTGTTTCTTTATAAAGTCAGTTCTTTCCATAATCCACTTCAAAACCCATCCCTGAATAGGCGGCTTACAAAAATTCCATAAAGCAAATTTATCATTAATGAAATCAGGAAATGTTCCGCTTTCATCTTGATTATCAACAAATATCATAATCTGATCCCATGCTAATTTTGGATTGTTTTTGGCCAAAGCCATTGCATTAAAACAGTTATCCCAACTCCAAATATTTGTCATCCAATTCTTTGACATATACATAGCCGGTCTGGTAATTTTACCTTTCGGACTGACTACACAAGACCAAGTTATATAAGAAGCAAGTTCTCTAGCATTCTTGTATTTTTCACCTGTTTCTAATGTATTATTAAGCCAGCTCATATATTCCTTTTCTACCTTGCTATGACAGCTTTCAAAACTCTCTTCATAGCTGTTTTTCTTCCAATTTACTACAAACTCCTCAATTGCACATTCAAACTCATCATTATCGTTTGGTGTAAAATCAGCTATTATGCATTCACTTCTATTTATCCTCCATGGTGCATTTACTGATAATCTCCCCTTAATTGAAGTAAGCATAAATTTTATTTCGTTACTTGCATTATTAATCTCCCAACGCCTGTCATCTACTGAAATAGCATAATCATAGGCCTTACAATCCATAGTAAGCCTTAATCCTACGCCTTTTCCTTTTACTCTAACTATATCCGGTTCACAAATACATATTTCAGCATATCCATGTACGGATTCCAACCTTAAGAGCGTTGGAGAAGCAATCTCTTGAAATGGAATAGCCTCTCCTTCTTTAATAAGTTCTAAACGAAATATAATCTTCATATCGTCGTCTCCGCCATGAATACTTCTCAAGTATAGACCTTCTTTTATTTTATCTGACCCTGAAATATGCGAAAAAACTAAATATGAACCA
This sequence comes from Caloranaerobacter azorensis DSM 13643, assembly GCF_900129995.1. GTDB lineage: Bacteria > Bacillota > Clostridia > Tissierellales > Thermohalobacteraceae > Caloranaerobacter > Caloranaerobacter azorensis. The sequence goes on from NZ_FQXO01000035.1 coordinate 12,336, forward strand.
TATCTGCTGAAAGGTATGAATTTTACATCAAATTCCATAATCCCCACTCCCTATAATCGTTACATTAAAATTTAAAATCATCTCCCCATATATTCCCTATTTCTTTACTTATCTGTATAGGAGAACTACTATCTAGCGAAAATGGCTTAAATATTAAGCTGAATTTAAAATCTTCTGGTACAACTCTATACTGCAAAAGTTGTTTAGGACCACAACTGCCACTTCCTAGCCCAAGCTGCTTATAATCTAAATTTAAAATTATATAATCCCTATATCTTAAATCACTAATATGCTTTGCATTCTCTAAATCCTCTACTTCAAACCTATGAGCACTGAACTCCAGACTTGGTCTACCAGAAATAAATAGTCCTATGCCTCTCTGCTCTGTAATAGACAGCCATTTTACATCTGTTCTATTTCCATTCTCCTGAGGGTATACATAAGGCGTATACAAATTCTCAACTACATTTTTATAAAGTCCAATCTTGCTAGCTTTTTTACTGTCGCAATAGTTTTCTCCCGGTCCTCGTCCGTACCAAGAAACATGATTAAATTCTTTAGCTAGTTTCATATTAACTCCTATTCTTGGTAAAATATCAGGGAGCTTCCCTTTAGGAAAACCTTCTATTTCAAGGATAATACTTCCTTCTCCATAAAACTTGTATTTACATCTGCATTTTATACTCCAATTCAATACAGGTGGCGCAATAGTAATCAAACTTGTTATTTCAATTAAACCACTATTAATAACTTCAATTACTACATCTTCGATTCTATGCTGAAGTCTATCTAAATAATTCTTCTTCCAATCCTCCACTAAATACATATCATTATCAATCGGTGCACGCCAAAAACTTAGCCTTGGTCCTCTACTGATTAATTTAAAACCTTCATATTTCAATTCATCAATTAATCCGTATATTTTATTAAAAGATATTTCAAAGTTATATCCTTTAATATTGACTGTCTTATCGTTATTTTCATAGGTTAAAGGCGGCATACATACCGTTTTTCTAGAAATCTTCAATTTTTTCTGAACTGGAAGGATAAACTGCTCCCAAGCTACAACATGTCCTTTTTCAGCCCATTTTGTATCATAAGCCAAAGTAAAATATATATTCAATAAATAATCTTCAGATGGAACAATTTTATCCAAATCATAAGGGATAGTTATTATCCCTGATTCTCCAGGCTTTATAAATGGCATTTTCAAAGTTCCACTCTGTAATACCTTACCATCACCTGTAATATCCCACGAAAAATGCAGATGATCTAATGAAATAAAATCATATAAGTTCACTATTTCAACTTTGCCCTTCATTAAATCTACATCTATTACCTTCACTGGTTCGATAACCTTTTTATATTCCAAAAGTCCCGGTGAAGGCTTATGGTTAGGATATACAAGACCATCTATCACGAAATTTGAATTGTTGGGAAAATCTCCAAAATCTCCACCATAAGCAAAGTATTCCCTGCCTTTTTCGTCAAATTGTCTGATTCCATGATCCATCCATTCCCAAACAAAACCGCCTTGTAATCTCTTATACTTATAAAATGTATCAACATACTCTGTTAGTCCTCCGGGACCATTCCCCATTGCATGCGCATATTCACAGAGAATATGAGGCTTATCAAGTTCGATTCTACTGCCAAGCTCTTTTAGCCTTTCCACAGATGAATACATAGTACTGTAGACATCGCTCACTTTCGCTTCTATATCTCCTTCATAATGTATTAATCTTGTTTGATCAATTTCTCTGCAGATTTTAGCCATAGCCTCATGATTACAGCCAAAACCCGACTCATTTCCTAATGACCACATGATTATACACGGATGATTTTTGTCTCTATTCACCATTCGCTCCATTCTATCTACATATGCATCCTGCCAATTAGGATCATCACTTAAACAATTAATATCTCCTATTAACTCAAAACCATGACATTCTAAATCGGCTTCATCTATTACATACAAACCGTATTCATCGCATAAATCGTAAAAACGCGGGTCATTTGGATAATGTGCTGTACGTACAGCATTTATGTTATGCTGTTTCATCAAAATAATATCTTCTCTCATCCACTCTAATGGAACAGCTCTACCTAATTCAGGATGATGGTCATGCCTATTCACACCCTTTAGTAAAACAGCCTTTCCATTGATTAAAAAATTTCCATCTTTCAGCTCAATTTTTCTAAATCCAACTTTACTTGAAACTACCTGTATAATTTCATCGTTCTCATTTTTATGTACTATAAGCATACTATATAAATATGGATTTTCAGCTGACCATTTTTCTGGATTTTGTACTGGGATTTGTATATTTAATGATTTTTTCTCTTTTAACTTTAAATTTAATTCAACAGTTCTACTTATACTCATCTGTCTATTTTGTTCAGCATCTAATAGAATAAACTCTACTTTATGCTTTTCAACTATGCTAGATGAATTATTTTCCCAATCAGTTCTTATCTTTAGGATACCATTTTCATAGTTTTCATCCAAATCTGTTACTATAAAGTAATCTTTTAAACAAACTAATGGTCTAGCTATTAATGATACATCTCTGAAAATTCCACTTAACCACCACATATCTTGATCTTCAAGATAGCTTCCATCACTCCACTGATATACCTTCACAGATAAATTGTTCTTTCCTTTCTTTATATAAGATGTAATATCAAATTCAGATGGAAGTCTGCTTCCTTGACTGTATCCTACTTCTTCTCCATTTACCCAGAGGTGAAATGTACTATCAACTCCTTCAAATCTGATGATAACTTGGAGATTCTGCCATTCCTCTGGAATATAAAACTCTCTTTTGTATAAGCCTGTTGGGTTTTCTGACGGTACATTTGGTGGATCTATTGGAAAAGGATAGTAAAGGTCAGTATAGTGCGGTTTTCCAAAGCCTTGAAGCTGCCAATGCCCCGGAACTTTTATATCATCCCAACTACTAAAATCAAAATCATTTTTATAAAAATCAGATGGAACATCTTTTGGACTGCTTGCATAATAAAATTTCCAAACTCCATTTAATAGTTGAAACCATTTTGAACTGCCTCTTTCATAAGTTAAGGCAGAGTCAATATCTGAATAGTAAACAAAGTAACTTCTGCTGTCCAATCTGTTCCTATGTAAAACTTTATTATTTTCCCAATCATTTCGATTCTCTTTTTTATACATACCAACTCCCCCTTTTATCTATTTCTTACAAATTTCTATATATGAGCTTGTTGACAAAGTAAAATATAAGTTTGTCAACAGTCTGATATATCTAATTAGCTTTATTACCAAATATTAATATAGTTTAGGAGCCTTAAAGATATCTTTTAATATTAGAGTAGCTGCCCCAATAACTCCACAATCTTCACCTAATCCAGTTGGCCCTATATATGTATTTTCAACATTATGTTTCATAGATTTCTGAAAGACTGTATCTTTGATTGCATCGAAAATAAATTCACCAGCTTTCGATACTCCTCCTCCTATAAGTATCATTTCGGGATTTAACAAGTTTATAATAACTGATACGGCAAGTCCAATATATCTTCCAGTTTCGTTTAATATTGTCTTTGAAAGTTCATCTCCTTCAATGGCTGCTTTAAAGATAATTTCACCAGTTATATCAGATAGATTTCCGTCCACAAAATCGATTACTTTTGATTTTTCGCCACAGTTTATTCTTTCTATAAATCTATCAACTATAGCAGGTCCAGATGCCATCACTTCTAAACATCCATAATTCCCACAATTACACCTTGGTCCTCTATTAACAATATTAATATGACCAATCTCTCCCGCTCCAAAACTCGAACCTCGATATAATTCTCCATTTAAATAGATTCCTGAACCAATAGCAGTACCAATATTCAAACAAACAAAATCTAATGCATTTTTAGCTCTTCCAAACCACTTTTCTCCTAATGCCATAACTCTTGCATCATTATCTATATTTACCGGTACAGAAAACTCATCCTCAAATATCTTCTTAATATCAATATTGTGCCAATCAAAAGCCGGGGCATATATCGATATGCCCTTATCACAATCAACCAAACCATGCACTCCCATCCCAATCCCTAAAATTTTATCTACTTCAATGTTCGAGCCTTCTATAACTTTATATATTGAATCTTTTATAATATCTATAACTACTTTAACAGTTCTATCTTTAGGAAATCTCATAACGACTTTTTTCACTATTTTCCCTTCTATATCCGTTACTGCTGTAATCACTTTAGTAGTCCCCATATCGACTCCTATTATATAAAAGGCTTTAGGATTAAGTTCTAGTAAAACAGGTTTTCTCCCTCCACTAGACTCTCCACTACCAATTTCTCTTACAATTTTCATCTGTATCAGATCTGAAACATTATTTGATACTGTTGCTGGATTTAATCCCGTCAGTTTAGAAATTTCAGCTCTTGATATTGGTTCTTTTTCTCGAATTACCTGTAAAATAGCTGACATGTTTATTTGCCTTATCAAACTTTTATCTGCAATATTTAGTTTCGTCATTTTTATTTCCACCTACTTTATTTAGTTATTAAATTAAGTTGATAAAAAATAATTAGATTTCTAATGTAGTTATACATTAAAAAAGATAATTTGTCAATATTTAGTTTGTATATTTGTATTGTTTTTTTATTAATTAAACAAAGTTAAATGTTTTATAAATCTGTACGGCTATATGAAGTAAAACTTCATATAGCCATTATTAATCTTATTTGCACTTATTCTTTGTGTATATATAATTTAAATGAGCTGCATGCTCATTTTCATCAGTAAAAGCTTCAAAAAATGTATTTCTAACATATGGATTTATATTAGATAAATAAATATCTCTATAAAATTCGTAGGCTTTTAGCTCATCCAATATGGCCTGCTCTATCCCCTGTAAATAACTTTTTATTTTAGGCTTATTAACTGGTAGTATAATTGGAGGTCTTCCTGTCATCATCATATATAAACGTCTGAAGTTATTATAATGTTTTTTCTCATCTTCATAAAATGCTCTTATTATATTTGCTTCTTCTCGATTTGGTGCCATTTTAATAAGCCTTTCGTAATATTCTATAGCCTCTAATTCACCTTTCATCGCCTGTATTAATTGATTAGGAGTAATACCATAATAATACATAAAACCCCTCCAGCTACTTTCCTACTTTAATCTATGTATTAAACGATATATTGTTACTAAAACAAAATTACATATTCGAAAAATATTATTTAAAATGGAAAAATATATTTGTATAATTAGAGTGAGAAGATAATACGGGGAGGTGGAATAATGAGTACAATAAAAAAACTTTTCAAACTTTTAGTTATGCTATTGCTTTTATCTGCTTGTAATTATCAAGCTAAATCAGATGCTGATGCTATTAAAAATACAATTGAATCATTTTATAATACTCAATATGATGCCTATTTAGAAATGAAATATAAAGATATAACACCTTACTTAGATATGAGTAAAATACAGAATCAAAATAAAGTAATAGCACTAAAAAGACTAGCTATTCGTAGAAAATACATTGATGAAAAAAAATATTGCTATGTAGAAAAAAGACGTTTTCCATTATCATTTAAGTATAAAAGTATAGATATAAAAAATAACCATGCTAAAGTAATATTAGAAATAAAAATAGATAGACAACAGGTTTATCCACCTTTTATCGATTCAGGAGAAAATGTTTTTGAATTAAAAAAAGATGGTGATGATTGGAAAATAATAAGTCATAGTTATTCAGGATTAAAAATGTTTGAAGTATCGACAGACAAAAAATTACCAGAATTAGATTTAGAAAAATTAAAAAAACAAATTGATGATGAATTTAATTGCCAAAATTATATGGTAATACAAATAACTCCATATAATTTTGGCAATAATTTTGTCTGAAGTGAATCAAGCCCACCAATTTCCATAGATACTCTACATGAGCCACAATAAGAAATTATATGCTTACTTGTTGCATCTTCTATTCTTCTTTTTAATACTTTTTCTTGAAGTTTAGGATTTACGCATACAATCATCCCCCCAACTCCACAACATCTTGTATTTTCTCTTATATTATTCATCTCTTTTACTTTATATCCTAATTCTTTCAATATCCACCTTACATTTTCATGATGAGAAGTTACATGTCTAGTTGGACAAGAATAAGGTAGCACATTAATTAGTGCTACCATACTTTTTAGTCACATATTCATCTATAGCATTTGCGACTTTCTTAGAAAATTTTACCGCTTCAACTACAGTTTTAGCTCCAGTTACCACATCGCCAGATGCAAAAATACCTTCTCTAGTAGTTCTTCCACACTCATCTGTTATTACTAAACCGAATTTATTTATTTCTATTCCTCTGGTATGTGAAACTATATTCGCCTTTGGCCCTTGCCCAGTTGCAATAATAATAGAATCTGCCTTAAATATTCCTTCTGAATCTTTTAACACAATCAATTTTTCTTCTCCGTTTTCTTCAATTTTTTTAGTTTCTAAATATTTAACCCCTTCATTATCAATTATTTCTATTGGTGTTTTATAAAATTCAAATTTGACTCCATCTAATCTAGCATATTCTATCTCACGTTTGCTAGCCGGCATGTCTTCTTCGCCTCTTCTATACATTATATAAACTTCATTAACGCCTTTTCTTAAAGCAGTTCGCGCTACATCTATAGCTACATTTCCTGCTCCAATTACACATAATTTTTTACCTAAATTATATACGTCTGGATTCTTTAAATAATCTATAGCATAATGAACATGTCCTAGACTTTCTCCTTTAAGTCTTAAAGGTTTGGGATTCCAAACTCCAGTACCTATAAAAATAGCCTTATATCCATCTCTAAAAAGATCGTCAATTGTAATAACTGGACCTACTAAAATATTAGGCCTTATTTTTACACCCATTTTGATTAACTGTTCTTCTAATCTATCTAAAATATCTTTAGGCAACCTAAAAGCTGGTATGCCATATCTTAAAACTCCTCCTATCTTATCATGAAGTTCAAATATCGTGATATCATATCCCCTAGATGCTAATATAAATGCAATTGTAATCCCTGCAGGCCCTGATCCTATTATTGCAATTTTTTTATTTTGATCAATATTAGGTTTAATATTCATTTTATTTAAATAATAATCTGATATATAATACTCTATAGAGCTCCAATGAATAGGATTGCCCTTATTTGAAAGTACACAATTGCCTTCACAAAACTTTTCATGAGGACATACTAATGAACAAATAGATGAAAGAGGATTATTCAAAAATAACTTTTCTCCAGCTTCAGAAATTTTGCCATCTAAAAATAGTTTTATTACCTCGTTTATAGGAGTATTAACTGGACATCCCTTGCTACATTTAGGGTTTTTACATTGTAAACATCTTTTAGCTTCTTCTATAATATGTTGTGCCATAAGAATCTCTCCTAAATTAAGTATTTATTACATCATATAATATTTGTAAAAAAGTTTAAATATTTTTTTAATAAATTTTAATCTGTATTAATTTAACTAAATTGTTCAATCGAGTAGGAGGTAGATGATTAACTCATCTCCTCGCCTTTAAATCTTATTAATCATACTAGCAATATATGCCGCTCCAAATCCATTATCTATATTTACCACGCTCACTCCACTAGCACAGCTATTTAACATAGATAAAAGCGAAGAAAGTCCACCAAAATTTGCTCCATAACCAACACTTGTAGGTACGGCTATGATTGGCTTATCTACAAGCCCACCTACAACACTAGCAAGGGCTCCTTCCATTCCAGCAACAACAATTATTACTTTTGCTCCCCTTATAATATCTAGATTAGCCAATAATCTATGTATTCCTGCTACTCCTACATCAATAACTTTTTCCACCCTATTTCCAAGAATCTTTGCAGTCTCTGCTGCTTCTTCTACTACTGGCAAATCCGATGTCCCTGCTGCAACTATGGCTATATAGCTATCGGTATATTTTTCCTCTGTCCTTCTTATTGTAATTATTCTCCCTAATTTATTATAATTAGCATCTTCACATATCTCCTTGACTGCTTTATACATTTCTTCACTAGCACGAGTAGCTATTATATTTTTATTCTTTGTAAGCATAAACTCTACTATACTCTTAACCTGCTCTACAGTTTTACCTTCACAATATATAACTTCTGGATAACCTACTCTAATTTCTCTATGATTATCAATTTTAGCAAAAACCAAATCTTTATAAGGCAAATCTTTTAATCTTTCTAACGCATCTTCTATTTCAATATCACCATTTTTAACTTTCTCGAGTAATTCTTTCATGTCTTGCAGGTTCATACATTTTTCCTCCTATGAGATTATTTTATTTTGTAAAAATTGTATCATTAAAACTTCCAGTTCTATAACCTTCTAAATCTAATGTTACATATTTAAACCCAATTTTTTTGAACTGTTTAGAAATTTCATCTAAAATTTTCTCATCAAATAGCTTACTTCTTACATTCTTTCCAACTTCAATTCTTGCTAAATCCTTATGACATCTCACCCTTACTGCCCTAATCCCAATATCCATCAAATATTTTTCTGCATTCTCTATTTTCTCAAAATCTTCTACATTCAGCTCATTACCATAAGGTATTCTGGTAAGAAGACATGCATATGGTGGTTTATCCCATGTCTTAAGTCCTAATTCTTTAGACAGCTGCCTTATTTCTTCTTTAGTCAATTCACATTCAAGCAGAGGGCTTTTAATATTCAATTCCTTCAAAGCTTTTAATCCAGGTCTATAATCCTTTGTATCATCAAAGTTTGTTCCATCAATTACATGATTGTACCCTTCTTTTTCAGCGATTGATTTTATAATACTAAAAACAGCCTTTTTACATAAGTAACATCTATTTTCTGGATTATTTCTAATTTCCTCAATAATAGGTACTTCTACAATTTCATAATTAACACCTAATTCACTAACTAACTGTTTTGCCTCTTTAACTTCCCATTTAGGTATATATGGAGAAAGTATTGTAACTGCTTTCACATTATCTTTCAAAGCTTCTTTTGCGGCTTTGAGTAAAAATGTACTGTCTACTCCACCCGAAAATGCTAAAATTACCCTCTCTAACTCCTTTAAATAATTTATCAGTTTTAAATATTTCTCATTATTTATCATTTGAAACACCCTCTATTTTCTTGTAAACTTCTCTATAAATCTCTCCAATAGGTACATTATTTTCTTCTGCAAGTCTTCTGCAATCCTCATATTCTGGTTTAGATTTGATTCTCTCTCCTTTGTAATATGAATTTTTCACTGTTACTTCTCCGTAATTTGTACTAACCTTTGAAAAATCCCTTTCTAACATTATTTTTTCAACCTCATATTTTCTAATTCCTATAGAAGTAGTCTCTCTAAAAATTACTTCCTGTATAGCTTTTATGTCCTTCTCATTAACTAAAACACTTAATTTTACTGCCATTCTGCCTTTTTTCATAATTATAGGTGTTCTAAATACATCCAATGCCCCTTTATCAAAAAGTTTTTTCTCTATATAACTATATATCTCTGGATTCATGTCGTCTATATTGGTTTCTAATATATATTGTTTGTTATGTAAATCATATTCCGTTTTTTTTTCATTTTCTCTCGCTATATAAACCCTCAAAACATTAGGTATTTTTAAGTCTCTACTCCCTATTCCATATCCAATTTTTTCTATAGTAAAATTCATTTCATCTGTAAACTCATCTACATTAACAGCTAGAATTGCTGCACCTGTAGGTGTAGTTGTTTCAAATGGTACTAGCCCTGACTTTATTGGGATACCTTTTAGTATTTCAACTGTTGCTGGAGCAGGTACTGGAATCAATCCATGAGCACAGTTTACAAAACCTCCACCCACTTGTACATGAGATGCCATAATCTTGTCTACTTTTAGATAGTCTATACATATTGCAGCTCCCACAATATCTACTATAGAATCCACAGCTCCTACTTCATGAAAATGTACTTCATATAAAGATTTTCCATGAACCTTTGCTTCAGCTTGTGCAATCTTTATAAACATATCTATACTCAATTTTTTTACATTTTCATTTAAACTACTTGAATTTATTATATCTTCAATATCCTTTAGATTCCTATGCGTATGGCTGTGAGTATGGTCATGAGAATGATCATGTTTATTTTTCAAAATTACATCTACCTTTGTCCCCTCAATCCCTTTTTTATTTTCTCTTCTTATTCTTATTTCATATTCCGAATCCAAATTCAATTTTGAAAGTTCATTAACACCACTTTACAAGAAATAAAGAGTTAGCTTCCATAAAGTAGAAAAATCAGACATCTAAATCCTAGGAATACTAATCATAACTAAAAAAAAATCTAGGAGATGTCTGATTATGATTAGTATATCCAAAAACTCTATAAAACAAACATTAAAACAATATTTATATGAATATAGACATATTTTTAAGAAGCGAAGCTTTAATATATTTTACTGGCTAATACTGTCAATACTTGCACTTGAAGAAGTAAGGTCAATAAAGTTTATATACGATAACTTTATAAAAAAATATACGGTCAAAACTTTGAATTCACTATATTATTTTTTATCCTATACCAATTTTAACATT
>NZ_FQXO01000001.1 GCF_900129995.1 Caloranaerobacter azorensis DSM 13643
GTATAGGGGCTGACGCCTGCCCGGTGCTGGAAGGTTAAGGGGAAGTGTTAGCGTTAAGCGAAGCACTGAACTTAAGCCCCAGTAAACGGCGGCCGTAACTATAACGGTCCTAAGGTAGCGAAATTCCTTGTCGGGTAAGTTCCGACCCGCACGAAAGGCGTAACGACTTGGGCACTGTCTCAACAAGGGACCCGGTGAAATTGTAGTACCAGTGAAGATGCTGGTTACCCGCGGCAGGACGGAAAGACCCCGTGGAGCTTTACTGCAGGCTGACATTGGATTTTGGTATCACATGTACAGGATAGGTGGGAGACTGAGAAATCGGGGCGCCAGCTTCGATGGAGTCGACCTTGGGATACCACCCTTGTGGTACTGAAGTTCTAACCAGAGGCCGTGAATCCGGTCTTGGGACACTGTCAGTTGGGCAGTTTGACTGGGGCGGTCGCCTCCTAAAGAGTAACGGAGGCGCTCAAAGGTTCCCTCAGCACGGTCGGAAATCGTGCGAAGAGTGTAAAGGCAGAAGGGAGCTTGACTGCGAGA
>NZ_FQXO01000018.1 GCF_900129995.1 Caloranaerobacter azorensis DSM 13643
CTTTAGATAAGTTTATTAAGTCATTCATTATTTGATGGTTTTTATATTTATTTCTGATATAAGTTAATTTTTCTTCTAGCTTTTTTGGAGTAGTTCCCCTAAATAGTGCTCTCATTATTTCATAATTAGTTAACAACCTAAAATCTCCGATGTTTTGTTTATAGTCTTGATTAAGGAGTATTATATACATATTTTCAAAATGTCTATACTTGTAAATATAATCTATAACCTTTGATTTGAATTTTTTGTCTTTTATTCTCATTTTATATGTTCTTATATTTTTATTTCCGGCTATAGATTTACTCATTTTCTTTTAACTCCCTCTATAATCTTTTTAACTACTTTTTGAATTTATAATTGTTTTAAGGTTTTTATAAGTTTTTATAAATATTTTGTAACTGTTAATTAGCCTCCTAACCAAAACTCATCGTTAACTATATCATAATCTAATTATTACCATCTTTTCAACTAAAAAACCACCCCTTATTAAAGGGCGAGCTTGTTGACAAAATAAATTTTTATGAAAATGACGCTCATGCAAACGAATTTAGAAAAAACTTAAGGCTCAAATTTTTAGAAAATCCTAACGCACCTAATCAAGACCTCCTGTCTTGTAGGATGCTGGTTTGACTTCCTGTCAAACCTACGGATTTTCTAAAAAATTTTCACCTAGTTTTTTAACTAAATTCTTTCAAGCATTCGCTTTCATTTTCATAAATATCAAAAAATATAAGTTTATAAGCAGCCCGACCCCTTATTAAAGGGGCTAAAAATTATCTAGGATAAGTTGGTCTCAGAGGACTTACTATTCTGCCATTTATAGCATCAATATGAAGTAACCAATAACCTATCCTATCTCTATTTCTACCTCTTTTAGGTATCCATGTAGTAAAGCCAGTCATTCCTCTATAAGGTTGTTCATCCTTTGTAAATCTACCAGGAATGCCGTAAACATAATATTTAATCTCTCCATTTTCCTCTGCAATTCCAAATATATAATGTCCATACTTTCTAATTAAATTATGGCAAGTCGTAGCCTTAAAATTAATCTGATATGGATAATAGGTATTAATTATATAATTATAAAAAGGCAAAAATCCTCTGTAGATATTCTTTTTGTCATATTCTATTTCCCACCAAGTGTACCCTTTCAACTCTTCTCTTAAAGGGTTAACTTTCTCAAAGAATTTCAATATATTCAAAGAATAATTAGCTATATGTCTGCTGTAATTCCTACTACTTTCAGCATAATCATAATTCAAATTAATAGAATGTCCATACTTATCATCATTATTTGTTTCATATCTAATTCCCTCTGTTTTACGTTCATTTATGTTTTCTATTTCTTCATCTTTTACAAAAATATCTTCTTCATTTTCTATTTCTAAATATTCATTTTCATTTTGTTCAAACTCTGTTTCATTTTGAATAGGTACCTGGTCTTTCTCAACGTAACCTTCATCTTGCTTTATAGAATTATCTTCCGAACTTTCTTCTACCATATTATTTAATTCATTTGTCTCATTATCAACATCTTCTATATTTTCTGTTTCATCTATATTTTCTGATTCATGTTTGATGCTTTCTTTAAGCTCTACATCTTTAATCAATATATCAATAGAATTATCTTTATTTCTAATATAACCAACCAAAGGAATTATTATTTTTTCGCTATTGTTTTCATAAAGTTGAATAAATACTGTATTGAATTTATCAAACGGAATACCCGTTCCTCCTACTGATTCCGGATTGAATTTCCATAATAAATTTCCCTTACCATTTTCATTTAATACAATATCGCCCATTTCTACTTTTATTGGCCGTTCATCAATAATAGCAAGTAAATTTCCAATATATATATTATCTTCATTTATATTTTTAGTTTTTTCTATATTTAACTGTATTTTTCCTCTACCGCCTCTAACTTCTATCTTAGCATAGCCTTTCAAATTATTTTTATTATTTAAGTATCCTACACTATTAGGTTCTAACATTACAAATTTCCTCATATAACTCTGCTTTTCATACAATGTTATTTCCCCCTTTCAAACATCTTATTATAAATATATGTGCGTAAGGGGGAATAGTGAACTATTTACTTAAAATAGTATTAGTTATCTTTGCAAACTCATCTAAACTCAAATTTTCTGCTCTAGTTTTTACATCAATATTACACTCATTTAATATAGATATTATATCCTCTTTAGCTATACCTAGTGCTCCTAAACTTAATGCATTAACTAGAGTTTTTCTCCTCTTGCTAAATGCAGCCTTAATGATTTTAAATAAAAGTTTCTCGTCTTTTACTTCAACAATTGGCTTCTCATATATATCTAACATAATTACAGACGAATCAACATTGGGACGAGGCATAAACACATTTTTAGGTACATTGACTATTATTCGAGGGTTAGAATAATACCTAACTGCAATAGAGAGTGCACCATAATCTTTAGAACCGGGTTTAGCCGTCATTCTTAATGCTACTTCTTTTTGAACCATTACTACTATCTTGCTTATCCTTATCTTTTCTTCTAATAGTTTCATAATAATCGGTGTTGTTATGTAGTATGGCAGATTAGCTACTACTTTTATTTCTCCGTCATCATCAAAATAATCAGATATTAATGCATTGAGATCTATTTTCAACACATCTCCCTCAACTAAATAGAAATTATCATAACTAGATAAATTGTTATTAAGTATAGGATATAAATTTTTATCTATTTCTATTGCTACAACTTTTCTTGCTCTCTTACATAATTCTTGTGTTAAAGTCCCTATACCCGGACCTATTTCTATTATCTGATCACTTTCCTTTATTTCTGCCCCATCACATATTTTATCTATTATATTTTTATCTATTAAAAAATTTTGCCCTAAACTCTTTGAAAAAGCAAATCCATATTCATCTATTATCTCTTTAATTACTTTGGGGGAATACAGTTTTTTTTCACTCATCTATTTTTCAATCCTCCTAATCGCCTCAATAAATTCTTCTCTAGTTATTCCATAATTATTTAACCTCTTTAAAAACTGTTTGGAATTACAGTATCCAATACCTAATATTTCCCCTAATTCCTCTCTTTTTTTGCTCGAATTAGGATGCCCAACTAATCCATATTTTATCATATCTTCTTTAGTAAATTCTCTTCTTTCTTCTATTGATTCGACTCTTGCATTTTTTAACGCCATTATAATATCTTCTTTAGAAGCATTTTCAATCCCTATATTATCTCCTTTAACAGCCTTCTCTCTAGGCAAAAAAGCATGTTTACAATTCTTAATTTCCTCGGAAATTATTTTTCGGATCTTCTCCCCTGCATAATCAGGGTCTGTAAATATTATTACGCCTCTTTTTTTAGCAGCTGTTTTAATTCTCTTCATGGTTTCTGGAGATAATCCAAAGCCACCAGTTGCTATAATTTCTGCATCTACTGCTCTTTTTACGGCTGCTATATCATCTTTTCCCTCTACTACTATTACCTCTTTTATCATTCTTTAACCTCCCGATTTTTATAAAATGTAAAATTGAAAATTTAAAATTATTAACAGTTAACAGTCAAAGCCAATAGTTGATAGATTAAAGTCTGATAACTAGTAACTAATAACAAAAAATTAATTTTCACTATCAAATAGCAAACTCCGAATGACAAATAATCAATACTAGTATCTAGTACCAAGTACCTAATATCTAATTTTACATTTTCAATTTTAAATTTTCAATTGTAATATCACAACCAACAATTTAAAAAAGCTAACAGCAAGTAATTACAGCTGTTAGCTAATAAACTAATTACTTAAAATATAAACTTTTACCTTTCTTCTTCCAAAAGCTAAAGCCTTACTTCTACTTTCAAAGAAAAGGTCTATCCTATTACCTTTTATCGCTCCTCCTATATCTTCCGCTATAGCAAAACCATAATCTTTAGTGCCATCTAAAGACTGAATATACAGCTTCGTTCCTAAAGGAATTACTCTTGGGTCTACCGCTACTACCCCATGTCTAACTTTAGTCCCCATAGCCGTAATTCCATAATTTTTATCACCGGGTCTTTTACCCGTACTTTCATATGATAAGTCGTAAGCTGTAGCAGTCATAATCATGCTTTTCTTAAATCTAAAATTGCCTCTCGATGAAACGAAATAATCTTTAGTCCCAATTTCTAATATCTGTGGAACAGAATTCTGTACTATTCTTTCACCGGATATATATTCGGAAATCAGCTTGCCATTTCTATAAATTTTGCTAACCTCTATCTCCTTAATACCATTTTTACCAGACTGTATCTTTTTAACCTTGCCTTTTTCAAGTTGGTCATTATATCTTACTATTTTCTCATATGGTATAGTCTCTGTTTTTAAATCAATTTTTTTATCCATTTGAACAACTACTATCTTCATACCGTCTACAACGCTGTTATCTAGTCCAGGAATAACATAATCATCTTCATCATATGCAATACTCAATTCATCTAGTACATCTTTAACTGTCTTTTTTAACGTCCTGACTTCTATAGCTCTATTCCCTAAGAAAACATTTAAAGAAGCGGCTCTATTTATCTGTATTACCATACCGTCTTTAACCGTTTCATCGAGTCCCACACTAACATAGTCTTCCTTATTCAAATCTATATTGAGCTGATTAAATAGTCCTTCAACTGTTTCCTTTGTAGTTTTATAATGCATTTCATTACCGTCTATAATAATGCTGACTTCCTTTACGCTATCTTTATAAATTCCCAAGATAGCTATAAGCGGAATTAATAATATAATAAATAATAGCAGTATTTTCTTATTAATGAATTTTATACTCATCATAATCCCTCCAAAAATTAGAGTTCTAATGTATTGTATTGTAAATATTATTTTTTGTCAAATTTATTAGATATTTACACCTCTAGGGCCAAATGTTACTATTTCTTTGCTATTTTTTGCTTCTTAAAAGTTATTATTTCCCAAATATACACTTATATTCTTTCGTTTTACCGATTAAATAAACAAAAATAATCCTAGACAATACCGTCTAGGATTGAGCTTGTTGACAAAGTAAAATATTTTATGAAAATAACGCTCATGCGGACGAATTTAGAAAAAACATAAGTTTGTCAACAGCCTAGGATTAAATTTAATAATTAAATCTGACATTAACAGTCTTCCAAGAAGTATATACAGAACCGCCTCCCGGTTTTGTAAATAACCCTCTAAATTTTATATCAATTGCAGCATAAGATTCTGTTGATGCCCAAGTAGAAGCTGGCGAAAATCTCTGCCCATCGATAAAGCCACCAAATAGAGTTTTTTTACATCTCCAAGATACACGATCATCAGTTAAACTAGCAGTTGTATTAATATTAGGTTTACTACTCATGTTAATAATATAAGAAAGCGACCCACTTGGTCCACCATCACCATAGCCTACAGATACTTCTATTTGCGACTTATCTTCAGTACTTTCTGGACCATACTCTAAAAGTTCATCCGAAGAAAAAGGCAAATTATGTTCCACATCAATTGCTATACCCTTTCCTTCTCCTTCTAACATCAAATTCGTTCTAATTGAAAAATAATCGTATGTGCTGTCTGTTTCATCTGTTTCTTGATAAAGTGTATAATCCATAACCACATATCCACCATAAGTGTTATATGTTTTAAAATTGAATTCACTTTTTCTTACAGTATTTGATAATACACTAACTTTTGAATTAGGCATAACATCGTCTAATATTGCTTTTAAAAATAAATTTTTATTATAACTACCTAATTTATCTTTATCAATACTTGCGATTAGACCACTCATAGCTTCATTTTTTGATAAAGCAACTACATTTTGAATTTCGTTTTGTTCAAACTTATTACCAAAGAACATAAATACTTTTTTATTATTCTTTATTTTTTTACTACCTGAACTATATATATCTACATACTTTCCAAATCTCCATAATCCCATAACTTCACTATAATCTTTTAGAGTTAATTCCCCATATAAATAAATCTTTTTATTTTGCTCATAAGCTTTTCTTAACATTATCTTTATTCTTTCATCTACAAGATTAAATGGAACTGCAATTTCATTGTATTTATTTATACTCTCTATAGTTAAATCATCAATTGTGCCAACATCAACACGTAAATTTGCATAATCTTTTTCAATAAATGATAAATCATAATTATTAATATTATCTACTATCAACAATAAATCTTTTAAAGAACTACCAAATGAAACATTAACTGTTAAAGTAGAAATTAATAATACTACAGTCAGAAAAACAAATAAAAATTTTTTCATAATAATCCCCCTTATTGCTGATAATTACATTTATATCTAATAATATTTATTGTAATCCTCAAAATTTTAAAAAATAATTAATTTTATTAAATCTATAAGTCATTAAATAAACCTTACTTACTTTTTTATCATTATATTATAACAGGAAACAAATGTAAATATTTGTTCCATTTTTCATTTAAATAATAAATACTCAACTTAATGAAATATAGCAAAATCTCCAATCTAAATGAATTAAAGAAGATTCTGCCCATATTCATTACGGAAATTATATTTAAAATTATCTACTTAATAAGAAATATGAAAAATTTTTATCAAAGATTAGGGTTAAATACTAATCACTAGTATTTAACCCTAATAAAATTTTCTACATACCAGGCATCATGCGACGATGCGGACATGTTGGCATCATTGGATACATTGGATACATTGGGTACATAGGGTACATTGGATACATAGGATACATTTTTTCCATATCTTCCATGTCCATTTCTTCATCCATCATTGGGGGACACATTGGATACATCGGATACATCGGCATCATTGGATACATTGGCATCATAGGATTATCTTCGCAATATGGCATCATCGGATACATAGGGTACATTGGATACATCGGCTGCATCGGCATCATTGGACACTTATCTTTGTCTTTTGGATAATCTCTATCACAATCTCTTCTCATTTAATCAACTCCTTATGCAATTGGTATTGCCTAATAACATTATATGAAAGAAGTAGTTTTACGTTACTCAAACAAAAAAACGGCTAAAAGCCGTTTTTAATTTATATTGAATAATTTCTTTGTATTTTCAGCAGTAATATGTGCAACTTCTTCAATAGTCATCCCTTTTAATTCTGCAATCATTGCAGCAACGTATCTTACATATAAGGGTTCATTTCTCTTTCCTCTATGCGGATGTGGTGTAAGGTATGGCGAATCTGTTTCTATCAGTATTCTATTGATATCTATAGCCTTCGCTACTTCTCTAGGAGTTTTTGCATTTTTGAAAGTAATCGGCCCTGCAAAAGATATATAAAATCCCATTTTTATATATTCTTTTGCCATCTCTACACTACCAGAAAAACAATGCAATACTCCTCTTAATGTACCATCCTGTTCTTCTTTCAATATATCATATACATCTTTATGTGCTTCTCTATCATGTACTATAATTGGCAAATTAAACTCCTTCGCTAATTTAATCTGCTCTCTAAACCACTTTTTTTGAACATCTCTTGGCGAAAAATCATAATGATAATCTAATCCTATTTCTCCTACAGCTATAACTTTATCTTTTTTTAATAATGACTTTAAAACCTCTATTGTATCTTCATCCATAGTTTTAGCATCGTGAGGATGTATGCCAACTGCCGCATAAATATTTTCATACTCTTCTGCTAAAGCGACAGCCTTTATAGACGATGCTAAATCAGCACCGGGATTTATAACTATCGACACATCATTGTCTTTTAAATTTTTAATAATCTTATCTCTATCTTTATCAAACCTCTTATCATCTAAATGTGCATGACTATCTATTAACATATTTCTCTCCCCTATTATCTTTCTTCATAATTTTACATTTTAAATTTCCAATTTTACATTATTACTGAACTCTTGCCCCACTCTTTATTTCATCTAATACGGTTGCCAATGTTAACTTTTTACCTTTACTTGCAGCAAGAATCATACCATGCGACTCAATGCCTCTTAATTTAATTGGTTTTAAGTTGGCTACAAGTATAACATTTTTTCCTACTAAATCTTCTGGATTATAATATTTAGCTATTCCTGAAACAACCTGTCTCTTTTCATCTCCAACTTCAAGTTGTAAAACTAAAAGTTTATCGGCATTAGGATGTTTTTTTGCCTCGATAACTTTTGCAACTCTTAAATCAATCTTATCAAAATCATCTATGGTAATAAAATTGTCTTCATTTGTTTCATCAGATGTATTTGCACCCTGTCTTTTATTTAAGAATTCTTCATTTGCTTTGTTTAACCTCTCTAATTCCTTTTTAATATCTAATCTTGGGAACATTGGATTTTCTCTTTTAACCTTTAATCCTGAAGGCAGTCTTCCCCATTTACTTATATCATCCCATGATGTTCCATGTCCATTATCTAAACCTAACTGTCTCCAAATAGTATTCGATGTTCTCTCCATAAAAGGCCTTACTAATACAGATATAATTCTAATCGATTCTGCTAAATTATAGAGTACCGTATCAAGTCTATCTTTTTTATCTTCTTCTTTGGCTAAAACCCAAGGCATTGTTTCGTCTATATATTTATTTGTCCTTCCTATCAATTTCCAAATTTCTTCTAAAGCACTACTAAAGTTTAATTTATCCATTAATTTTTCGACTTTATAAGGTACTGATGTTGCCATTTCTTTTAAATCTTCATCATGTTCTCCATCTTCTACTGGCTTCGGTATAATCCCGCCATTGTATTTTTCTATCATAGCTACCGTTCTGCTAACTAAATTTCCAAGATCGTTAGCTAAATCTGAATTAATTCTCTGCAAGAACTTCTCTTTAGAGAAAGAACCGTCTTGGCCAAACGAAAACTCTCTTAATAAGAAATATTTTAATGCATCTATTCCGTAAAGTTCAATTAAAGGTTCTGGATAGACTACATTCCCTTTAGATTTTGACATTTTCTCATCTTCAAATAATATCCATCCGTGCCCAAAAACTTTTTTAGGAACGTCTATATCTAAAGCCATTAAAATAGCAGGCCAAACGATAGTATGGAATCTAACAATTTCTTTACCTACTAGATGCACATCAGCAGGCCAGAATTTCTTAAAATCTTCATCATTGTCTGTTAAATAACCTAATGCTGTAATGTAATTACATACTGCATCAAACCAAACGTATATTACGTGTTTTTCATCAAATGGAACTTTAACTCCCCAATCGAATGAAGTCCTTGATACACATAAATCTTCAAGTCCTGGCTTTAAGAAATTATTTATCATTTCATTCCTTCTAGATTCAGGCTGTAAAAACTCTGGATTTTCTTCAAATAACTTAATTAATCTGTCTTGATATTTTGATAATTTGAAAAAGTAAGCTTCTTCTCTTGTAAGTTCAACTTCCCTTCCGCAATCTGGACATTTTCCATCTACAAGCTGACTTTCTGTCCAGAAAGATTCACAAGGAGTACAATAAAGTCCTTCGTAATAGCCTTTATATATATCCCCCTTTTCATATAATTTTGTGAATATCTTTTGAACTATTTCTTCGTGCTGCTCGTCTGTAGTTCTAATAAAAATATCATTTGTAATCTCTAAAGTTTTCCACAGCTTTTTAATGTCTTCTACGATTTTATCCACATATTCCTTAGGAGTTATCCCCTTTTCTTTGGCTATCTTGTCAATCTTTTGTCCGTGTTCATCTGTACCAGTAAGAAACTTAACTTCATAACCTGTAAGTCTTTTAAATCTAGCCAATACATCCGCAGCAACAGTTGTATATGTATGTCCTATATGAAGATTATTACTTGGATAATAGATTGGCGTTGTAATATAAAAAGTCTTATTCATAATAAATACCTCCCGTTCTAAATGAATTTTAAATGTTAAATTTTAAATATTAATTTTACATTTTCAATTTTCAATTTTACATTTAAAAAAATCCTCCACCCCCAACATATAGGGGCGAAGGATTTACTCGCGTTACCACCCTAATTTACACAAGCCTCACGACTTATGCCTCACTAGGTTACAATAATAACCTTGTATTCTTAACGGATACAAACCCGTAATAGCCTACTTAACTTTCAGCTATTCAACTCAGGGGCCATCTTCAGCTCAACCTCTAATACCAGTTTCCACCAGTCCTGGCTCTCTATAATTAGAATGTTAAGCCTACTCTTCCCTTCATAGTTTTTTCTATTATAGTATGTTTATTTACCAAAAACTATACAAAAAAATATATCTATTTGTCAAGAAATTTTTCTAATTTCAAAATATTAGTCTACAAACTACAACTGAAGCAATTACAGAAGCCAAATGAGACAACAATGCTGCTTTCAGAGTATATCTACCATCTTTGATACCCACAGCACCAAAATAGACAGCCATAGTATAAAAAATAGTCTCGGCAGAACCCATCATTGTTGATGCCACCCTACCAGCAAAAGAATCGGGACCATATGTAGTTATTATATCTTTTACTACTGCTAATGAACCACTGCCTGAAATAGGCCTCATTATGATTAGAGGAATCACTTCTTTAGGTATGGATAAAAATTTGGCTAAAGGAGTAAAAAAGTTCACAATAATATCCATAGCGCCCGAACGTTTAAATATCCCTATGGCTACAAAAATAGCTATTAAATACGGCATTATTCTAATAGATGTTTTAAATCCTTCTTTAGCACCGTCAACAAAAGCATCATACAAATCTACCCCTTTTAGATACCCATAAATCAGTATGATAGATATAATTACTGGTATTATAGATATAGAGATTAAATTTAATATATAAACCATACTATCAACCTCTTAATTGGAATATTTTAACGCTTATTATCCCTACTAATGTAGAAATTGTAGTAGCTATTAAAGATGTGCCAATTATCTCTGTAGGATTTAATGAACCTGCATCTGCTCTAATTTTAAGCACCGTAAGAGGAACTAACTGTATCGAAGACATATTTATTACTAAAAACATACACATCGCATTAGAAGCCCTTTTTTTATCTGCATTAAGTTTATTCATCTCTTCCATAGCCTTAATCCCCAGAGCCGTAGCAGAATTACCTGCCCCAAACATATTAGTTACCATGTTCATAATTATTGCACTTATCGCCGGATGATTTTTTGGAAGCTCAGGAAACAAGAGTCTAGTGATAGGCCTTAATATTCTACTAAAAGCATTTATCAGTCCAGACTTATTCGCAATATTCATAAGCCCAAGCCATACTGCCATAATCCCAGTTAAACTTATAGCAAATTTTACAGCTTCTTGTGTATCTTCTATAATAACCGTATTTATCGAATCTATATTGCCGTTTATAATCGAAACAACTATTCCAATAAAAATCAAAAAAAACCATATATAATTTATCAATATTCTCCCCCCTCTTTCCTATCAAATTATATGCCTTAAGAAAATAAGATATTTCAAAAAAACAAAATAGAACCCGTATAATACGAGTTCCAAATTATTGATAAACTTATCTTTAATATTTATGAAAATAAAAGCGAATGCTTGAAAGAATTTAGTTAAAAAACTAGGCGAAAATTTTGAAGAAAATCCGTAGGCTTAACAGGATGTTAAGCCAGCATCCTACAAGACAGGACGTCTTGATTAGGTGCGTTAGGATTTTCTAAAAATTTGAGCCTTAAGTTTTTTCTAAATTCTTTCGCATAAGCGTTATTTTCATATATATTTACTTTGTTAACAAAATAGAACCCGTATAATACGAGTCCTATATGTTTTGTCAAAAATTATAATATCTTCTCAATATATCTTAATGCAGCTTCTTTATTAGCACTTATCTTCCCATAATATATTGCCTTTCTTACCTCTTCTAACAAATCTCCCACTAACACATTTTCACCTAGATCAAATTTCTGCATAATTTCTTTTCCCGTTATAATATTAGATATCTTTTCTATTTCTTTGTATCTTGTTAGATAATTATTAGCCATATATTCTATATGAACTTTAAATTTGCCCATTTCTTCTCCTGGATACAGTAGCTTTCTTGTCGCTATTATATCTGCTAAAGATATAAGCAAAATATCCAGAGTATCTTCTTTTAACTCCGAAAACATTCCATATAAAGCCTTCCCACTCACATCATTATTCTTATATAAAACTAACGGAAGCATATGTTTAGCAACCATCTTGTAAAGTAAATCTCTTTCTTTTATACTTAATTTAAGCCTTTCAGCAATCTTCTTTACTATTTCCGCTCCTGTTATTTCGTGTCCTTTAAATCTTATCCTTCCCGTTTCATCTACTTTTTTAGCCGATGGTTTTCCTATATCATGGAAAAATGCACCCAATTTTATTAAATCTAACCTCGTATGGTCTGATGCAACTATTTTTTTAGTATGCTCCTCATAAGCCTTTCTTACATGATCTTCAAAATAACTATCTGCATAGATGATATCTTCTGCTACCTTAAGCGTATAAATTGAATGAGTTAAGGAATCGACTACATGATACTTACATTTTCCTATTTCCCTCATAGGTTCTATTTCCGGGAAAATCTCCTCTAAAATATTCAGCGTCCTATCCATATAATTAAAATAATAATAAGTCCTTCTATACTTCAATAACTTAAATAATTCATGCGTTATTCTCTCATAAGGCATGTCTTTAATCTTTTCTTTATTCCTCTTTATAAGCCTCTTTGTAGTATCATCTAATTCAAATTCAAGCTGCGACATAAACCTAACCGCTCTTAACATCCTAATTGGATCATCTTCAAAAGTATTATCTTTAACATGCCTAATAATACCTTTATTTAAATCGTCAAGCCCGTTTGCTACATCTATAATATTTTCATTAGAAATTTCCCCATTTTCTATTTTATCTATATCAACTGCCAAACTATTTATGGTAAAATCTCTATTTAGCAAGTCCTCATTTATGTCGTTGCCTTTCAATTGACTTATATCCACTATCACATTTCTTTTACTATCAACAACTCTATAAAATTTATGCCTGCCGCCCAAAGTAATTAATTTACCGTTTATAGATTCAGCAAATTCTTTGGCTACAATTTCTGCATCTTTTTCAACGACAAAATCAATATCCTCATTAGACTTATTGAGTAAATAATCCCTTATATAGCCACCCACGAGATAAATTTTGACATCTTTTTTATCTCCTATTTCCCTCAATCTAGGAAGGATTAAATCCAATTAAATCAACCCCTCAAAAACAATCTCATTAGTACTCTATTATAATTATATACCATTTGAAATATTAAATCACTAATAGAAAAATAATAAATATCAAGCAATACTCAAATTTAATAGTTAATAATTTAACAATTTTTGTCTAATAACTAGATATTTTCTAATAAACTCATAATGATTAAATATATTAATTTTTGGAAATTTAAAATTTTAGGTTGACTTTTATTGGCATATCTGGTACTATTTCTTTGTAGGAAGTTGTCGAATTATGACTAAAATTAATATTTAGGAGGGGATTTTTATGAAATCAACTGGTATCGTTAGAAAAGTAGATGAATTAGGAAGGATTGTTATTCCAAAAGAATTAAGAACTACTTTCGAGATTGGTGAAAAAGATTCTTTAGAAATCTATGTAGATGGCGAACATATAATTCTAAAAAAATATGCACCAGCATGCATTTTCTGTGGACAAGCTAAAGATGTACAAGTATACAAAGGTAAAAACATCTGCCCAGCTTGTCTTGAAGAATTAAAAAATCTTTAATATTAAAGCAGCTTGATAGCTGCTTTATTCTTTTTTTCTATTAAAGTTCTAATGACAAACTTTCTTTATAAACATCTCTTTTAGGTATGTTCCTTTCTTTAGCTACCATTTTAATCGCATCTTTTTTGCTTAATCCCTTATTTATATAAAATAATATATGTTCCTTTACTGTAATATCAGCCCACCAATTATTATCAAACTCATTATCTTCTATTTTGGCTCCCTCTATTACCAGCACAAATTCACCTTTTATACCGTCTTTTTGAAATTTATCGATAGCTTCCTTTAAAGTACCTCTAAAAATTTCTTCATACCTTTTTGTAAGTTCTCTTGCAACTGCAATCTTCCTATCTCCTAATATTTCATTCATGTCCTTTAAAGAATTTATAAGTCTATGAGGAGCTTCATAAAAAATAATAGTTCTATCTTCTTTTCTAATTTTATTAAGTCTTTCTCTTCTTTCTTTTTTATTAGAAGGCAAAAACCCCTCAAAAACAAATCTATTTGTAGGAAGCCCTGATATTACTAATGCCAATAGAGATGCACTAGATCCCGGCAACCCAACTACTCTTACGCCATTTTCAATCGCAAGTCTTATTAAATCTTCTCCAGGGTCCGATATCCCCGGCATTCCAGCATCAGAAACTAAAGCTATATTTTCTCCTTTTAAAAGCTTATCTATTAAAATTTTTCCTTTTTGTTTCATATTATGCTCATGATAACTTGTTAGAGGCTTTTTTATATCATAATGATTTAATAGTTTTAAAGTATGTCTAGTATCTTCTGCTGCTATTAAATCTACACTCTTTAACACATTAAGAACTCTAATCGTAATATCTTCTAAATTTCCAATAGGCGTAGGGCATACATATAATACACCTTTACTCAACATCTTTTTTTCCTCTCCATTCCATAAATCTCATAAATTTCATCTGTATAACTTCCATCTTCATTGTATACATAAAGCGGTTTCAAAAATTTCAATTCAGGTTTAGATGCTTTGATACTCTTTATTAAAATTAAATTAGGCTTTTCTCCAACTCTAGGATGGACAAACCTTAAACTTTTAGGTTCAAGTTTATATTTCCTCAATAGACACAATACATCAACAATTCTATGCGGCCTATGAACTAAAAAAAATCTGCCATTATGTCTTAATAATCTACTCGCTACCCTTATAACATCTTCAAGTGTACACATTATTTCATGTCTCGAAATTGCCTTTTTATCTTCTGGATTAATAGCTCCACTCCCTGAAACCATATAAGGTGGATTGCTTGTTACTACATCGTACTTATTAATACCAAGAATGTCAGGAGCTTCTTTTAAATCAATATTCAATATTTCTATAAAATCTTCAAGTTTGTTCATAAAAACTGACCTTTTAGCCATTTGAGCAACATCTTTTTGAATTTCTACCCCATATATCTTCTTTACTTTGTTTTTAGCCCATAATAATAACGGGATTATACCTGTTCCTGTACCTAAATCTACTATTTCCGAATTATCCTTTATATCACAAAAATTTGCCAATAGCACAGCATCCATACCAAAACAAAAGCCTTTGGTA
This sequence comes from Caloranaerobacter azorensis DSM 13643, assembly GCF_900129995.1. Classification (GTDB taxonomy): domain Bacteria; phylum Bacillota; class Clostridia; order Tissierellales; family Thermohalobacteraceae; genus Caloranaerobacter; species Caloranaerobacter azorensis. The sequence goes on from NZ_FQXO01000018.1 coordinate 15,297, forward strand.
TTTTGTATGATTTTTAACCCTTTACATTGTAAATCATCTATTCTCTCATTTTCTTTTAATGTTACTTTTCTCATTTGTCTCTCTCCTACTTCTTTTTTCTAATCCACAGGAACTTATGTTTTAATATCTATTATAAAAGAAAGACCCTGACAGGGTCTTTCTATGTATTTATATTATTCTAATACTGGCGCATCTACTGGACATACATTCGCACAAGCACCACACTCGATGCAACCATCTGCATCTATCACATATTTATCTTCTCCTGGACTAATAACATTTACAGGACACTCTGGTTCACATGCTCCACAGCTAATGCAAGCATCTGTAATTTTGTAAGCCATTAGGTTCACCTCCTTCTGGATATAACACTAATTCGTGTTCTCCTTTATTTTAACACTTATTATTATTTTATAAAAGTATTTTTATTATTTTTAACATAAAATACAAATTTAATAGACAGCATATAAATAGAAATCCTATTAATTTTCCTCATCTACTCCGTCTTCATTTATAACTTCAATTTCATCGACTGAAAATAAAAACATTTCTTCTGTATCTCCCTGCTTAACTTTTACTTTTACTAATTCTAGTAGCGTATTTGTTTCTACAACTATACCATTCCCATTTGGAGTAACTACTAAAGCTCCAATTTCAGGCAATTTTTCTAGTGATTTTTCATAAGTCTCATGTTCATACTTTAAACAGCACATAAGTCTACCACAAATTCCTGATATTTTAGTCGGATTTAATGATAAGTTCTGCTCTTTTGCCATTTTTATAGAGACAGGTTCAAATTCACCTAAAAAGCTAGCACAACACATAGCCCTTCCACACGGGCCGAGTCCTCCTATCATTTTAGCCTCATCTCTTACTCCAATCTGTCTTAATTCAATTCTAGTTCTAAATACTGAAGCTAAATCTCTTACAAGTTCTCTAAAATCGACTCTACCATCGGCTGTAAAATAGAATATAACCTTATTGTTGTCAAATGTATATTCAACATCTATCAGCTTCATTTCTAATCCATGTTCTTCTATTTTCTTTAAACATATATCAAAAGCAATGTTTTCTTTTTCCTTATTTTCATAATGCTTCTCCATATCCTCCTCAGTTGCTACCCTTATTACAGGCTTTAAAGGAGAAACTATTTCTTCTTCACTCACTTCTTTAGGCCCTACTACAACCTGTCCAAATTCTATACCCCTAACCGTCTCAACAATTACATAATCATCTTTTTTTATTTCTAATTCGGCTGGATCAAAATAATATATCTTACCAGCTTTTTTAAATCTAACTCCTACTACAGTAACCATAATAACTATACCTCCTGCTGCACTTTTAGAAGCATAACTTCAACAGCTAACTGAAAATTAACATTAGAAGCTACATCTTCTTTTGTTCTTTCAATACTTTCTATTATATTACTTACTTTTTCCATTGATAGAATATTGCTATGCTTGTAAATAAGCTCTATTTTATCTTTATTTATTATAAATTTAGTATCTCCTGTAGCTTTAAAAATCATAATATCTCTAAACCAAATCATTAATAAATCTAATATCTCATCTATATTTTCTTTATTCTCAACAAAAATTTGACTCAAACTAAATATTCTAAATCTGTCTGAATAAATAATATCATCTATAGCAGAAATAATATCATCTCTTAATTTTCTAAATTCTTCAGATTGTGCCAATTTAACAGCCTTTCCTACTATCCCATTTGAAAATGAAGCTATAAAACTCGCCTTCTGTTCGGAACAACCATACTTATTTATCAGCAACTTTTCTATTCTCTCTTTCTCAACATATGAAAACTTTATTCCCTGACATCTAGAAACTATAGTAGGCAAAAGACTCATACTTTTATCAGTTATAAGTATAATAACTGCATATTCAGGCGGTTCTTCCAAAGTCTTAAGAAAACTATTTTGTGCCTCTGAAGTCATTTTATATGCATCTTCTATAATATACACTCTTCTTATCCCCTCATAAGGCAGCATTCTAATAGAATGAAGTAATTTCTCTATTTGTTCCCTTTTTATAGAATTCCCTTCAGGACTTATCATATCGAAATCCGGATGATTCCCTGAATCGAATTTAAGACATGATAAGCATTTATTGCATGGTTCTATCCCCTTTTCCTCACACAATAGAGTTTTAGCAAAGGCAAAAGCAAGTTTCTTCTTGCCCATAGATTTAGGACCTTCAAAAAGATAGCTATGAGCTACACTATCATTTCTAATTGCATTTTGAAGTTTTAAAATATTTTGTTCGTGCCCAATTATATCGTTAAAATCCATATTTTATCCTCCAACTACAGATAGATATCTAAAATAAGTCCCCTAATATCGTCAAGCCTTTTTAATATATTCAAATTATCTTTTTCTTTTTTCAATACATCTTCCGTTAACTTCTCAAGTTCCTTATCTACTTTCTTTATTATAGCATAAATCCTATGCCTTCCCCTTCTATCAAGAAAACTATTTTTACTAAATTTAACCATAGATTCCAAGGCTTCTTTCATAAATTGTGAAACTAATTTCTTATAAACTATCAGCTCACTTATATCTATCTTTTTAGATAACCTTTCCGCCTGCTTGTCTATCTGCTTTAATAACAAATCTAATCTCTCTTTTTTATTTAGTCCTTCCATAACCTTTAGAGACTGACTAAATTTTATCTTATTAACATCTGCTTTATTGCTGACTTCATTAATTTTATTAAATGCCTTACCGTTTTTACTGGATATATCACTTATTTTCATAAACGAGCCCCCTATATTTTTTCAAAACGGTCTACATCAACTACAAATATTGTTGCACCGCCAACTTGAACCTCAATAGTATATGGCACATAAACTCCCGAAGACACAGTTGTAAGTGAAGGAGATGTTGTAACTTGCTTTCTCGACTGACAAAACTCCTTTATAATTTTAATGACTTCATCAACCTTTTCCTTTTCGACACCTATTAGTAATGTAGTATTACCAGACTTTAAAAAGCCTCCAGTAGATGCCAATTTAGTAACACTATAATTATTTTCCATAAGAACATCTATTAATTTAGGAGCATCTTCATCTTGAACTATCGCTATAATAAGTTTCATCTTAACACCTCCTTTTCATTCAATTCTAATATTTTATCGACTACATCTTTTATATGTTTAAATATATTTTCGATATCATAAGTTGCATTAATTACTTCTATTCTATGCGAATACATTTCCTTAATTTTCATATATCCCTCATACACTTTTCTATGAAATTTTATGTCCTCTTTATCGAGTCTATCTCTTTTAGTTCTATTTCCTATTCTCTTTAAAGCAGTATCTGCATCTATATCAAAGAATAGAGTAATATCTGGCTCAAGCCCTCCAGTTGCAAAATCGTTTATTTCTTTAATCTTATCAATTCCTAATCCTCTAGCAAATCCCTGATAGACTAAACTAGAATCTACAAACCTATCACATATTACTATTTTCCCATCTCTTAAAGCCGGTAAAATAACTTCATGTACATGCTGTGCCCTAGAGGCAGCATATAGTAAAGCCTCTGTATATGGCGACATATTTGTATTAGATGTATCTAAAATAACCTTTCTTATGTCTTCGCTAATTCTAGTTCCACCCGGTTCTCTAGTTACTACTACATTATACCCTTTATCTTGTAAATATTCCTCTAATAGTCTTATTTGAGTACTCTTACCTGACCCATCTGGTCCCTCCATTGTAATAAATATTCCCTTCATCCGTATCATCCTTTACTTTATAGTTTTAATTTCATTCATGTCTTTGCTAATACCTAAAATCTGTATTTTCATCGTTTTTAAATAGTTAATATATTCTACTATACTTTCTGTAATTTCTTCTCCCGGACATAATATCGGTACTCCCGGTGGATAAGGTATAACAAAATTGGCTGATATTCTACCAACACTCTCATTAATTAAAACATTTTCTATATCACTATAAAAGGCATCGTAAATAGAAATCCTTGTTTTTGGCTTAATATATTTAAAATCTATTTTGTCCACTTTATCTGCTCTATAAATCTCTTTTTTGGTTATATCTTCAATAGCTAATACCAACTTTTCTAGATCATTATACTCATCAAAAACTGTAGCCAATGCTAATACATAATAGATGTCTGACATCTCTACCTGTATATCATAATCCCTACTTAAAATCTTCTCTAGAGTACTTCCATTTATATTTATACCCGTAAGATTAATCAATATTTTAGTTATATCAAAATCAAAACATACTTTTTCATCTCTATTGTTAAAAATTTTAACTCCCTCAATATTATTCATAATAGATGTAGCTCTCTGTATATTCTCTATTAAAGTATTCAGCTTTTCCCTGCCTTCTTCGTTCATATAAGCTCTGGCAAAATCAAGTGAAGACATTAAGATATAAGAAGGACTCGTAGTCATATGAATTGTAAGCATTGTCTCTAATCTTTCCAAATCGACTCTACTGCTGCACACATGAATCATTGACGATTGTGTGAATGCTGGCAGAGTCTTATGTGTACTATGTAAAACTATGTCTGCACTAGATTCAATAGCAGATTTAGGAAGTTTATTGCTAAATATAAGATGGCTGCCATGTGCCTCATCTACTATTAATATTTTATTATATCTATGTACTATTTCAGCTATGCTCTCTATATCACTGCATACGCCAAAATACGAAGGATTTGTTATAACAACGGCTTTAATATCACTATGTTTTAAAAGTGCTCTTTCTATATCATCGGGATTTATATCGGTAACTATATTATACTCACTATTATAATTAGGATATATATATATTGGATTTAATTTTCCTAATATAATAGCATTATATACCGATTTATGACAGTTTCTCTGAATTAAAATTTTATCGCCCGGTTTAGTAATTGACATTATAGCCGCATAAATAGCACCAGTAGTCCCATTAACCGAATAATACGTTTTCTTTGTTTTAAATGTTTCAGAAGCTAATTTAAGGCTCTCTAGTATTATTGAATTAGGACTGTGCAGGTTATCCGTTCCCTCTATCTCGGTAACGTCTATTTGAGGAATTAAATTTGCCCAATCTATCAAATCTTTTTTACCTTTATGCCCCGGCATATGAAATCTTACTTTATTTTTATTAATATAATCATTTAATCCTTCTATGATAGGCACTCTCATAAAATCCTCCCAATATAAATTCTACTAATACTGCTTTTATCCTTTATTTGTATTATAATCTAATCTTTCCAAAATAAAAAGACATGGAATTTACTCCATGTGAGCTTGTTGACAAAGTAAAATATTTTATGAAAATGACGCTCATGCGGACGAAAACTAAATTCTTTCAAGCATTCGCTTTCATTTTCATAAATATTAAAATATAAGTTTGTCAATAGTCTGACATGGAATTTACCCCATGTCTATAAGTCTAATTTATACATGCTAAATATTCTATCCAGATATGTTTAATCATAGTCTTATAGTACTCGTATTTTATATCTTTAACATCTATATTAACGATATCATATTCACATTCCTCACATATATGTACCCCTAATAAATCTATTCCTTCATAATCTAACTTATTACACATTTTACATACTTTTAAGTCCATTTTACCATCCCCTCAATTAATTATTAACTAGATTTTTACCCTTTTTTAATATTTTATTCATAAAGCATGCCCAAAGTTCGATACTATCGTACATTATTTGGTATTATTTATCATCCCATAAATACTAATAAATGTTATAATAGAAACATAATTAGTATTTTTGAGGAGGAGTATAATGAAATTTAATCTAAATGAGTTCTTACTCGCTGTATCATGGGCACTAGATTTTGTTGAAACCGATATACTTGGAGTATCTCTAAATCACTCAAAAAGAGTTGCATACATATCTCTAAAAATGGCTGAAGAAATAGGAATGCGACCAGAAGAAATTTTTGATTTAGTATCGTTAGCTCTTTTACACGATAATAGTATAAGTGAAAAAGCTATACACGATACTATTCAAAATAGAAATGTAGATATATTAAGCAGCATTGAAAGCTGTAGAAAACACTGTATCATATCTGAAGAAAATTTAAAAAATTATCCATTCCTAACTAACGTTGAAGGTGTAATTTTGTATCATCATGAAAATTATGATGGAAGCGGCTTTTTTGGTAAAAAAGAAGATAGTATCCCTTTGATGTCTCAAATAATCTCTTTGGCAGATACATTAGATTTAAAATTCGATTTAAAAAATTCCTATTTTAAAAATAGAAACGAAATATTATCATTTGTAAAAGCTAATGAAAATAAATTATTCTCTAGCAGGTTAGTAAATACATTTTTAAAAATCAGCGAAAACACTGGCTTTTGGCTAGATTTGAAAGACGAATACATAATTAGAGCATTAAAGTCTAATTTACCATTGTTTAGTAAGAACTTAAATCTAGAAAAAATACATGATATAACAAAAGTTTTCTCAAAAATTATAGACTCTAAATCTAAATTTACTCTTAAACATTCATATGGATTGAGCCTAAAAGTATCTGAAATGAGCGACTATTACAATAAAGATAGAGAAGAAAAACTGAAATTAATTATAGCTGCAGATCTACACGATTTAGGAAAGTTGGCAATACCTAATTCTATACTAGATAAGAATGGCAGATTAACAGAGAGGGAATTTGATATAATAAAGACACATACTTATTATACTAGAATAGTTTTAAGTGAGATAAGCGGGTTTGAAGAAATTACTGAATGGGCAGCTAACCATCATGAAAAATTAGATGGATCGGGATATCCATTTGGAAAGAATGATAGACAATTAGATTTCAACTCAAGACTTATGGCTTGTTTAGACATTTATCAAGCACTTACTGAAGAAAGACCTTATCGTAAACCTATACCGCACTATAAGGCCATAGAGATTTTAAAGCAGATGGCATATGACAGAGCCATTGATATCACAATAGTAGATGATATTGACAAGGTCTTTTCCAAATAACGTTTTTAAATTTGCAGTATATTTATAATTAAACTCCCTTAAATACAAGAACTTGACAATTTTCGACTGAATAATTATAGTAATACTTGGGTAGTATACTTTAGAGGGACTTATGCAGAACATTTTATAAATCCCTCTAGAATTTAATAATCTTTATTCTTTTTCAATACCTAATAGCCAGCTTACACTGACACCTAAAAGTTTGGAGAAAGCCACTAATTCATAGTCGGTAACTATCCGTTTGCATTGTTCTATTTTTGATATGCTCGCTCTATCTATATAGACGCCCATGGTCTGCAATTTTATAGAAACTTGCTGTTGGGTTAAATTGTTTTTTAAACGTGCTGTTTTCAATCTTTTACCGATTAAATTTTTGTATTGTTTATCATTTATTAGTTTCATATACAATATTCACCACCTTTACATTATTTGTTTAATTTAAGAATATTTTATTTTTTCCAAAAACATGTTCTAATAAAGAACAACAAGTTGAAAATAGGTCTATTGGGGGATGTAAAAATGAAAAAAGATGTTATTCTATTATTATGTGAAAATGGAGGGATTTTATTCTGCAGTTCAGAAAAGTCAGAATTCTATAAATCTTTAGTAGAAGACTCTAATATTTTGAATTTAAACAAAAATAAGGGTCAAAGCAGGATAAAATATAAAGAATATACAATAACAAGCCAAAAGATACTACATAATAACAATGTATTTTATTTAATTTCAATAACTACAAATATATTCAACATAGATTATTACAAGAGACTTGCATACATAGATTCTCTTACTAACTTACATAATAGAAATTTTTGGGAACATCTTAAAGATGGTATTTTAAATTTTCCTAAATACAGAACATATGGACTTATAATAGTAGATATGGACAATTTGAAAAGCATAAATGATAATTGGGGCCACAGTTTAGGAGATGAAGCAATAAGAATAGTTTCGCAATCTATTAAGGAATCTATAAGGAAAAAAGATATACCGATAAGATATGGCGGTGACGAATTTATAATTATAATCCCCAACGTAGAAAATAATGTAATTAAAAAGATAATAAACAGAATTAAATATAATCTCTCATTGAAGAGTAAAAATGTTCCCTTCACTATTAGTGTAACTTTTGGATTTGCTAATACAAACGGTATTGATAGTTTACAGTTAGCTTTCGAAAAAGCAGATTATTTTATGTATAAAAGAAAAAAAGCAAAACTTAATATAAAGGAAAAACAGATAAAAAGCTGAGGAATTTTAATGTCCCCAGCTTTCTGCATTATTTAAAACTTTATTGCCCAATGCTTTTAATAGCCTATCACTTGGTTTAAAAATTAATCTATATCTTTTACCTTCCTTCTCAAATTCTGCAAAATAAAATTTGTCGTATTCTCTATCGCAAATAAATTTATAGGTATAGGCAATATTTTCGTCATTTTCTAATTCTCTATAAGGTCTTATAATTTTTATATCATCTATAGGAACCTTTAAGATTAAATTATTTTTCTTTCCAACATTTTTTTCAAATAAAAGCTCATCGTCTACTAGAATATAAGTATAGCATTCTAATAACCTCTTTATTATGAACATACAGATAACTATAGAAAGTATTAATATAGCAATACTAGCAAGCCCAGCATATTTTTTACCTAATTTATTACATAATGTTATTAGAAAATTTACACCTACTACAAAAGTTAATACCATTAAAATAACTTCCCAGAAAGGTTTCGGTTTTTTCGTTATCACCTCTTTTATTACATTCCTCATGATTATCTTCCTTTCATACCATACTTTCTAACCATTTATTATACTTTTTACTGCTTCTGATACTCTTTTTACAACTCTTTTATCAAATGGATCAGGTATTATATAATCACTATTTAATTCATCATCTTCTATAATAGACGCAATCGCATGAGCTGCCGCTATTTTCATATCATCATTTATAAATTTCGCTTTAGCATCTAAAGCTCCTCTAAAAATACCGGGAAAAGCTAATACATTATTTATCTGATTACTAAAATCAGATCTGCCTGTAGCAACTATTTTAGCCCCATATCTTTTTGCAACATCAGGCATAATTTCCGGTATAGGATTAGAAAGAGCGAAAATAATTGGTTCATCATTCATGCTCTGAATCATATCTCCTGTTAAAACTTTAGGGGCCGATACTCCTATAAATACATCTTTCCCCTTAATTATATCTTTAAGCGTACCTTTTTCTTCTCTCGGATTCGTAATATGAGAAATCTCTTCTTTAACCCAATTTAATCCTTCTCTGCCTTTATAAATAGCTCCTTTACTATCGCAAACAATTATATCTTTTATACCTACCTTCAAAAGCAATTTACAAATCGCTATTCCTGCGGCTCCTGCACCATTAATAACTATTTTAAAACTCTTTAATTCTCTCTTTAAAAGCCTTGCACTATTTAAAAGCCCTGCTAACACTACAATAGCCGTACCATGTTGATCGTCATGAAATACAGGAATATCTAATTCTTTTTTTAATCTCTCCTCTATTTCAAAACATCTCGGAGCCGAAATATCCTCAAGATTTATACCTCCAAAAGATGAACTTATAAGCTTTACAGTATTAACTATCGTATCTACATCTTTAGAATTAATGCAAATCGGAAAACTATCTATATCCGCAAATTCTTTAAAGAGTATTGCTTTTCCTTCCATAACAGGTAATGCAGCATCTGCTCCTATATCACCTAATCCCAAAACTGCACTACCATCCGTTACAACAGCAACCATATTCCCTTTAGATGTATATTTATATATATTATTTTTATCTTCTTTTATTCGTTTACAAGGTTCTGCAACTCCAGGTGTATATGCTAGTGATAAACTCTCCTTATCAACAACATCGACTTTTGATTTGATAGAAATTTTACCTTTAGTTATTTCATGTAGTTTAAGAGATTTTTCACCTATATTCATATCCTTTCTCCTTCTATCTTTGATTTTGTTCTATTTATATCATACAAGTTGTTTCCTCTACTATCTATAGCAACTATAACTGGAAAATCCTCAACATAAAGTTTCCTTATAGCCTCTGCTCCCAAATCTTCATAAGCTATAACTTCTGATGATTTAATACAACTTGAAATTAAGGCCCCTGCTCCTCCTATCGCAGCAAAATATACACAATTATTCTCCACTATCGAATTAATAACCTCTTTACTCCTATTTCCTTTCCCTATCATTCCTTTCAATCCGACTTTCAACAATGTAGGAGTATAATCATCCATTCTATAACTTGTAGTAGGCCCTGCCGAACCTATCACCTGCCCCGGTTTTGGTGGACATGGCCCAACATAATATATTATAGAATTATTTATATCAAAAGGCAATTTCCTGCCATTTTTTAAACTGTCTACCATTCTTTTATGTGCCGCATCTCTGGCAGTATAAATAATCCCTGTAATATATACTCTATCTCCAGCATTTAACTTTTCTATAGTATTATCATCTAATGGAGTAGTTATCTTTACTTCTTTCAATTAAATTCACCTTCTTATCTTAACAACATTTCTCTAATTATTATTTCTATTTCACAGTTCTACTTCTATATGCCTTGCCGCATGACAGTTTATATTGACTGCAACAGGCAATCCTGCAATATGAGTAGGAAAAACTTCTATATTTACAGATAAAGCTGTAACATTTCCTCCTAGCCCTTGAGGCCCTATTCCCGTTTTATTTATCTCATCTAATAGTTCTCTTTCTAACTTCTCTATATGCTCTATATGGCTATATTCTCCTAACTTCCTAAATAGAGCTTTTTTAGCCAATATACATGCTTTTTCCATTGTCCCTCCAATACCTACACCAACGACAATAGGAGGACAAGGATTAGCACCTGCACTCTTTACTACATCTAAAACAAACTTCTTAATTCCTTCAATCCCATCTGATGGCTTTAACATCTTTAAACTGGACATGTTTTCACTTCCAAATCCCTTTGGAGCAAAACTTATTTTAAGTTTATCGCCTTTAACTATATCGTAATGTATTATTGCAGGTGTATTATCCCTAGTATTCTCTCTTATTATTGGATCTTTGACTACTGATTTTCTTAAAAATCCTTCTCTATATCCCTGTCTAACCCCTTCATTTATTGCTTCGGTTAAACTTCCTCCTTCTATATATACATCCTGTCCTATTTCGACAAAAAAAACTGCCATTCCAGTATCTTGGCATATCGGCATTTGCTCATTTTTTGCTATGTTTGCATTTAATATCAACTTATCTAGTATTTCTCTTCCGATAGGAGACTGTTCTCTATCTCTAGCATCATATAATTTTTTAAGTACATCTCCTCCTAATTCATAATTAGCCTTTATACACATTTCCTTAACTTTATCTATTATCTTATTTGCATTTATCTTCCTCATCTTTTTTCATCTCCAAAAATATTCTTATATCTATTTTAATTAAAAAACAGTTTAATTTCAATTCGTAATATAATAGTTAATAAACATAAAATTAACATTTAGTTAATAATATATTAATATTTAACTGATATTCTAAAATTAGTATTATAAATTTATAAAAATTATAAAGGGAGGTTTTAAGATGTTCAATAAGAAAAAAATTTTTTCAAAGATTTTATTAGCAGTATTGATTATTGCTCTAATAGCCACTAATAGCATAATAGGTACTAAAGGCAGTACAAAGATATTTAAATCAACTGTAGCTGAAGCTGCCGAAGAAAAAGTTCCAAAATACGTATTTTATTTTATAGGCGATGGATTAGGGGCTGCTCAAAGACAGATTGCAGAGTATTTTTTACAAGAGAAAACTAAAGATAAATCTGCTAAATTATTAATCAATCAATTGCCTATTGCAGGAATTAATACTACATACTCTGCAAATTCATTGATAACTGATTCAGCGGCCGCCGGAACAGCACTCGCTACAGGACATAAAACTAATAACGGAATGATATCAAAATTGCCTGATGGCACAAATGTAAAAACTCTTATTGAAGCGGCTGAAGAAAAAGGAATGGCTACAGGTATAGCCACTACAACTAGATTAACTCATGCAACACCGGCAGTATTTGCCTCACATAATGAAAGCAGAAGTAATGAAAACGAAATTGCAGTTGACTTTTTAAACAGCAACGTTGAATTTTTCGCTGGCGGTGGAGCCAGACATTTCCTACCACAAGGTTGGATTGATAAAATGCCAAGTATGAACGGCTCAAAAAGAAAAGATAATAGAAATTTAATGAGAGAATTTGCTAATAGAGGATATAAAGTATTCTATGGAGAAGAACAATCTAATAGATTTAGAAGATATTCGCCAAAAGGACAAGAAAAGGTATTTGCCGCATTTACGCTATCTCATTTGCCATATGAAATTGATAGAATTCATAAGACAAGTAATCAAGTCCCAAGTTTGGCGGAAATAACTAAAAAGGGTATAGAAGTCTTATCAAAATATCCTAATGGATTTTTCTTTATGATTGAAGGCGGAAGAATAGATCACGCATGTCATGCAAATGATGCTGTTGGTGCTATATATGACGTTTTAGCATTTGATGATGCCGTTAAAGAAGCATATAAATTTTATAAAGAACATCCAGATGAAACTTTAATCGTAGTTGTTGGGGATCATGAGACTGGCGGTATGGGATTAGGATTTGCTAAAAATTATTATTTAAAATTAAATGAGCTTCTTGACGTTAAAGCTTCCGTTGGAGACGTATTAACTAAAAAATATGATGGTAATAGAGAAGCATATTTTAAATATATTGCTGAAAATTTTGGATTAGATAATTTAACTGAAAAGGAAAAAGCAGAAATTATTAAAGCTATGGATTTAGCAGATAATAAGGCTAAATATGATATTTCAGAATATGGCCCATCTTATTATGGCCCTGTAGCTATAGCTACAACTCATATAATTTCAGAAAGAGCAAATATAGAATGGACTACTTTTGCACATTCAGGAACATCAATACCTATGTCAGCAGTTGGTGTAGGAGCAGAAAAATTCACTGGATTTAAAGATAATACTGAAATAGCAAAGACTTTAGCAAATATAATGGGGTTTGAATTATCAAAATAGCCGGGATTATCCTGGCTATTTTGTATTACCTTTTTCATATGAGGTGATTTCCGATGAAAAAAACTATGCCTATATTATTTGTTATAGGATTGATACTACTTATGTTTGCCATAATAAATTCAAAGGGTTTAACTTCAGAAAATGAAGAAAATAATAATCTATCTGAAGTAAAAGCAGTTGTTTTGGAGACCGATAACTCTGAAGTAATTCAGTCGGGAATAGCCAAAATAGGCTTTCAGTCATTAATAGTTGAAATAAAAGAAGGAAAATATAAAGGAGAAAAATTAAAAGCAGTAAATCAATTGGTAGGAAAGCTAGATTTTGATAATTATTATAAAGTTGGAGATAAGATAATAGTTAGTATATTAGAAAAAAATGGAGAAATAAAAGGAGTTAAAGCTATTGATATCTATAGACAGGATTGGCAATTTATTTTATTTGCAGTTTTTGTACTATGTTTAATTTTATATGCCAAATTCACCGGATTAAAGGCATTGTTTTCTTTTGTAGCTAGTCTATTTGTAATATGGAATGTCTTGATTCCAGCTCTATTAAACGGAAAAGAGCCTTTATTTATTACTTCATTAGTACTTATGTTATTGACAGCTATAATAATTTTTTCTGTAGCTGGATTTACTAAAAAAGGAATAGCTGCCTTTATTGGAACGATATGCGGGCTATTTGTTACAATAGGAATAACGGTGTTTTTTGGAAATAAATTATCTCTTTATGGAATGACTTCGCCATTTGCAGAAACTCTTATATTCAGCGGCCATCTTGATCTCAATATGAAACATATTTTTTATGCCGCAATTATAATTGGTGCTTCTGGAGCCGCTATGGACATAGCTATGGATGTTGCCGCTTCTATAGAAGAAATTAAGATTAAAAAACCTGATATACAGAGAAAAGAATTAATTCAGTCTGGTTTCAATATTGGTAGGGCGGTAATCGGTACAATGACAACAACTCTTTTATTGGCTTATTCTGGAGGATATTTAACTTTACTTATGTTATTTATGACTAAAAACTCAAGTTTAATTAGGATAATAAATTTAAAGATTGTAAGTGCAGAAATAATGAGGACTCTTGTGGGCAGTATAGGACTAGTTTTAGTAGCACCCATTACTGCTATAGTTGCAGGATGGATTTTCACATCTGGAATTAAAAAATTGTAATTTTTATTTAGCAGCTCTTATATTATTTTTGTTAATTTTAGAACGCCTGTAATAATCATATTTATTCAATCTACTGCTTTTACTATAAGAACTACGTTTTATACTTTTTCTAGCTACTTCTAAAATGTCTTTTATTATATAGGTTTGCAACATTATAAATGGAATTAACAAAATAATTAATATGGCTATTCTCATCATTTTTCACCACACTTTGACATTGGATTTCAACAAAATCTTCCTTTATTCATTAAAATCGGATATTTTGTTTCATTATATCATTTTCTTCTACTTTTTTCTATAGTAATATCAACCCATGTTTTTGCATAAAAAAACCTGTATCTAAACTGTATAATAATTTAGATACAGGTTTTTTTATTCTTTATCTTTATAAATTTCTCTAAACTTATTCTCAATCATACCTTTTCGAATATTTAAATAATAATAAGTTGCAGCAGGTTTATTCTTTATAAAACCCTCTCCATGAAAATCTAATGAAATAAAATACTTACTATAATAGTCTATCTCTTTTGATAGCCAATTTAAATTATTATAAAATCTTTTTAAAAGCAGTATTTTTTCTTTAGTCTTCATTTCATCAAACTGTCTTTAATCAAAAATATAATAAATAGATTAATCTAAAAATGCTAAATCTTCATGAGCAGTTAAAAAATAATTTATAATTTGAATTTGATCTAATAATTTCTGATGATATTCCGGATTTGGACTATTGCTTTCTAAATTTTTAGTCATAGATTTTACTACATGAGTCAGTATATTTATCGTTCGCAAATACTCTTTCCCTAACTGTTCATTTTTTGTATAAATAACTATAAGTAATAATAATATACATACTATAGTTATTAATCTGATTTTTTTCATATAATCACCTAATATTTATAATTCATTAAAATTATTTTAATAAAGATTAACCGAATCTTAATTTCTTTTACTCTTTAGTTCTATAAATTTACTTAAATTCCTGCTATAAAATTAATATGTTTAAAATCAGAAAAATGCATTTGCTATTTGTTAAACTCTTAAAAAATAGCAAATGCATTTTAATTCTTTATATTATATTAAATTTGTCTCTTCTTCATTCTCCACTTCTTCACCATCTTCATTCTTCATAGATGCAAGTGATACTATTATTTCATTTTTATCGTTTAAAACACTTATTTCTTCTCCAAACTCTACATCGGATACTCTTAATGAATGACCCGTTAAAAGATTAGATATATCAATCGTAATGTTCTTTGGTACTTGTGTAGGCAGACATTCTATCTCTATATTTTTTAATTGCTGCTGTATAACTCCAATATTTTTTACATACTCCTTACCTTTTAACACAATAGGTACTGTAGCATGAATTCTTTCTGTTTCATAAACCTTTTGTAAATCGACATGAATTATATCGCCTTTAATTGGATTTCTTTGTATTTCTTTTATCATTGCTGGAAAAGTATTTCCTTCTACTTCGACATTAATCAGTGCATTTTCTCCATATTCTTTAATTATTTTATTAAGCTCATTAGCATCAAATTGGACGCTATAATTTGAAAAATTACGCCCATATATAATTCCCGGTATTTGGCCATTATTTCTAATTCTATGACATGCATTTTTCCCTGTTTCATTTCTTATGTTGCAGTTTATATGTATATCATTCATAATCTCTCCTCCTTTGTTTTTCTCTCTACTCATTATCTCCAATAATATATTTTTTAAACATGAAAAAAAGCGGCTAAAAGCCGCTAAACTTATTTATCTAATATGCTCTTATTACTTTCATAAATAGGTACATCCTTATCCTCTTCAAGTTCTTCGTACTTGCTATTTGCAGTCAATGATGCTATAACTTCATCTTCATCATGCAATATTTCTATGTTTTCTCCTAAATTCAAATCCCCTACTGTAATGGAATCGCCAAATTTTAAATTTGATACATCAACTTCTATAGAACTTGGTATATATTTTGGTAAACACCTGATTTCTAATTCCATTATCTGTTGCTGAATAATAGTTGTCGAATTCTCTACTTTCCCCTTGCCTACCAACACTACAGGAACGAAAACTTTAATCTCTTCATCTTCAGAAAGCTGCTGAAAATCTATATGAAGTAGATTATCTTTAATTATATCTTTTTGTACTTCTTTGATTATAGCCGGAATTACTTCCCCATTTAAATTCAAATTTACTGTAGAACCCGAACCAAATTTATTTAGGACTTTTGAAAGTTCAATTTCTTTTAATTTAATGCTTTTAGTTTGTTTGTTATGACCATAGATTACTCCGGGTATAAAACCATTCTTTCTTAATTTAATAGAATACCTCCTGCCACCTCCGTCCCTCAATTCTACATTCAATTTCGGTGCAGCCATAGCATATCCCCCTTTTATATATTATTTTTTCTTAATAATATTAAAACAAAAATTTCAAAATAATTCAAATCTCATAAAATACTCTTTTATGTCTATAAAATAATTTATAAAAGAAACCCTAACCTATTTTCAAAAAGGTTAGGGTTCTTTTTATTACTCTCCACATCTTTCAAGAAGCATTTCCCATCTTCTATCAATTTCTTTTTGAAGATCTTCAATTAGATGTTGATTTTCTGGTTTGAATAAGTGTTTAAATCTTCCTTGTGGTCTTAAGAAATCTTCTATTGGAAGTTTCTTTTTAGGCTTATATGTTAATCTCCATTTACCATTTTCAACTTCATATAATGGCCAATAGCATGTATCTATAGCTAATTTAACTATTTCCATTAATTTTGGAGTATCATATCTCCATCCTCGAGGACATGGAGTAAATACATTTAAGAAAGCTGGACCTTCAGTATATATTGCTTTTTCAGCTTTTTGATATATATCGCTGAAATTACCAAATGGTGCTGTTTGAGCAACATATGGTATATTATGCGCTGCCATAACTTGTGTTAAATCTTTTCTAAATTGTTGTTTACCAGGAACAACTTTTCCCGCTGGAGAAGTTGTTGTATTCGCATATTTTGGAGTAGCTGATGATCTTTGAATACCAGTATTCATGTAAGCACCATTGTCATAGCAAACATATACCATATCGTGTCCTCTTTCCATTGCTCCTGACAATGATTGAATACCTATATCGTAAGTACCACCGTCTCCACCAAAAGCTATAAATTTATAAGTATCATCTATTTTACCTTTTTTCTTCAAAACTCTATAAGCAGCTTCAACACCACTTATTGTAGCTCCCGCATTTTCAAATGCATTGTGTATAAATGAATCTTTCCAAGCTGTATATGGATATAAGAAACTTGAAACCTCTAAACAACCAGTAGCAGCACCTATAACTGCTTTATCTTCTGGTTTTAATGCTTTTAAAACCGCACGAACAGTTACAGAAGCACCACATCCGGCACATAATCTATGACCACCTGTAAATCTCTCAGGTCTTTTTGCTGCTTCTCTTAAATTTAAAGCCATTTACTGCACCTCCTATTCTCTTACACCCAAGTAATTATAAACTGACTTAACTTCTCCTGTTTTAACTATTTCAAGTAAGTCTTCATATACTTTCATAATATCATCAGTTTTTACGTCTCTACCACCTAAACCGTAGATATAGCTTATCATTACTGGTCTAGTCTCTGCATCATATAAAGCCGCTCTAGTCTCAACAAATACCGGACCACCAGCAGCTGAGAAGCTGTCTGCTTTATCCATTACAGCTACAGCTTTAACATGCTTTAATGCCTCTCTTAATTCTTCAACAGGGAATGGTCTAAATACTCTTATTTTAACTAATCCAGCTTTTACTCCTTTTTCTCTTAATTCATCTACTACTTCTTTAGCTGTTCCAGCAGTTGAATTAAGTACAACGATAGCAACTTCTGCATCTTCCATTTTGTACTCTTCAAATAAACCATATTTTCTTCCTGTTAAAGCTTCAAATTCTTTAGCTATTTCTAAAATAACTTCCTTAGCATTCTTCATAGCTTCGGCTTGTTGACGTTTATGTTCAAAATAATGTGGTGGTAAATCCAATGGTCCCATAGCAACTGGCTGCTCTGGATTTAATAATGTATCTAAACCTGGATCATATTCTCCAACAAATTCTTTAACTTTTTCAGTTTCTAATAATTCTATATTTTCAACTGAGTGGCTTACTATAAAACCATCCATACATACCATTACAGGTAATCTAACATCTTTATGTTCAGCTATTCTTATAGCTTGAATTATATTGTCATATGCCTCTTGATTATCTTCTGAATATAATTGTATCCAACCTGAATCTCTAGCTCCCATAGAATCACTATGGTCATTATGAATATTGATTGGCCCTGATAATGCTCTGTTTATAACAGGCATAACTATTGGTAATCTTGATGAAGCAGCAATATATAATATCTCCCACATTAAAGCAAGACCGTTAGCTGATGTAGCAGTCATAACCCTTGCACCTGCTGCTGATGCACCAACACAAGCACTCATAGCACTGTGCTCACTTTCAACAGCAACAAACTCTGTATCAACTGAACCATTAGCAACAAATTGTGAGAAATATTGTGGTACTTCAGTTGATGGAGTAATAGGGAAAGCTGCAACAACATCAGGATTTATTTGTTTCATAGCAGTTGCAACTGCTTCGTTACCACTTAATCTCTCTCTTATAGCCATTTGTTTCCCTCCTTACAACTATTCTTCTTTAACAAAATCAAATACGTTAAATGGACATACATTTACACATACCCCACAACCCTTACAATGATCGTAGTCGATTCCTACTACTTTTCCGTCTTCAACTAATATCGATGAATCAGGGCATACAGGGAAGCATAATAGACATTGCTTACATTTTTCACTATGCCAAATAGGTCTCATTGATCTCCATTCACCAGTTTTATAATTATGAGCGTTACCAGCTTCGTAAACAATTCCACCCGGAGTTATTTCTTTCCAAGTTGTTTCAGTAGTTATCGTAACTTTTTTATTATCTTTCATCGCCCTTAACCTCCTTCAAGGCCCTCTTGATAGCTTCCATGTTTCCTTCAATAACCTCTGGCTTTGTAGCAAACTTATGCGCAAAGGATTCTTCCATAGCCTTTAAGAAATCTTCTTCTTCCATTATATTAGCAACTTTAACTATAGCTCCTAGCATTGGAGTATTTGGGAAGTATTTTCCTAATGTCTCAATTGAAATTTTTCTTGCATCAATAGTATAAACTCTTCCTTCATATCCTTTTAATAATGGTCTTAATTCTTCAGGACTTTTCTCTGAGTTAATTACAATAGCACCTTCCTTTTTCAATCCAGCTGTTACATCTACGTCTTTAAGTAAAGTCTCATCAACAACTACTACATAGTCTGGTTCATAAATATTACTATGTATTCTTATTTTACTATCACTGATTCTGTTGTAAGCTGTAATTGGTGCACCCATTCTTTCTGGACCATATTCAGGGAATCCTTGAATAAATTTACCTGTAGCAAATGCAGCTTCAGCTAACAATAATGAAGCAGTTTTTGCACCTTGACCACCACGGCCATGCCAACGAATTTCAATCATTTGTTTTGCCATCAATTTTCCTCCTTTCATATTGACCATTAAAGTAATTTTTTGTTGTGTTCTAACAAATACACAGAATATTTCTATATATTAGCTTTAATTCCTTCAATAATAAAGGAATTATTGACATACAGAAGTAAAACTGATTGTTATAGAACAGTATTTTTTAACCTTGTCTGTTATAATACAATATTGTTTTTCTCATATAACAGGTCATTAATAATACTAAAAATCTTAATTTTAAATATATAACAGTTTTCAATTTTTAGTATAACAGATAAATATAAATTGTTCAATAGATACAACATGATATAAAATAAATTTATTAAATTTTTATTTTAAAAAAAATTAATAGTTTTTAGTAAGAAAAAAAAGGGAAGACATTCCCTCTTTTATTCTACCACTTTTATTTACAAAATATAATTTATTATTATTAATAAAATTACCCCCGGTATCCCTAAAAATCCTGCAATGATTATCGTTATAATATTAATTCCTATCTTTATCCCAACAAACTTACCAATAAAATTTACCGCTAAAAGTAATACTAGACCTATTATTCCATTAATTATTAATTTCAAAATCAGCTTTAATGGTTTTAAAAGAAGCATTACAACGATCAAAATTACAACTAATGCTAATACATATGATAAAGCTGCCCCTACTTCTAAACCCATTTCCCCACACTCCTAAAACATTTTCTTATTGTAAGTATATAAATAAAAATAAAATAATATTACAAGCTTTTATCCAGATATTTTTATCCCTTTTCTTCTAGCTTCTTTTAAAAGATAGATATATTTTATTTTTGCAGCTTCCATATTGTAAATAGCGAAATCTATTAAATCAGGATCCGTTACATTCTGAAAATAACATTCTGCTTTCTTCCATTCAAAATGTGCATCTTTTAGAGCTTTAAAAAATTCTTCTTCATTACTTTTATTATAAACTAATTTGTCCTTTATATTGATTAATAAATTATTTACATTTAAAAATGTTTTTGCTTTATTTTGTGGAAACATATTAGGCATATTAAAACCCCCCAAAAATAATTTTTATCTTAATTATTTACAATATTTTGGAGGGTTATACAGCAAAAAACTTATTATGATTCTAACCATATTTTGTTCGAGCTTCTCCATGTTTTGTTCAATTCTTGCTATATCTTATTTTGTAGCCATATCTTTTTTCATTTTTTGCATTTCGATATACATTTTTTCTAATAAATCAAATTTATATTTGCTTTATTCTAATAAATCCATTTTTCTTTAATATTCCTTATACTAATGCTAAATAATAATAAAGCAAATCCAATAAGAATCAAAAAATTAATCCAAACTGGTAAAAAACCAGTCCCATTAATAGTTGATTTTAATATATCTGTACCATAAGTTAACGGTAAAATATAAGACAATGGTCTTACAATTACGGGTAAACTCTGAATTGGTATAAAAAGACCACATAAAAAAATCATTGGAAATCTAAAAAAATTAGAAAATGTTTGGGCTTCAAATACTTCACTGACGGATACAGCAATAAATAATCCTAAAAATGTAGAAGTAATAGCAATAAATAATACACTACCAAATACTAATATCCAATTAATACCTGTCAAATCTGTTATTAAAGAAGCAAATATTACTGGTATAAAGGCATTGATAACACCAAATATAATTGCTCCAGTAGTCTTAGATAACATCAACAAATTTAAACTAATTGGTGCTAATAAAAGTCGTTCAAATGAACGGCTCTTTCTTTCAAATGTAATTGTTACTGCTAACATAGAAGTTGTTCCAAATAATATGGACATTGACATTACTCCCGGTAATATATCTCTAATTCCTAATGTAGATTGAGATTTAATAAAAAACATCAATGTCCAAGCAACGGGAAAAATAATACCCCAACTAATATTAGGTGGCTTTAAATAATAGTTTTTCATATCTTTTTTCAGGATATTCCAATAAGCAATCCATGATTTCATTTTCTACCACCTTCCTTTTCTTTTTTCATTTTTGAAGCTTCAATTCCTGTAATCTTTACAAAAACTTCTTCTAATGTCGGTTTTATTACTTTTGCTTCATATACACTAAATCCCCTCTCATCAAAATATTTCATAAATGACATTAAACTTATGGTATTAATTGAATAAAGCCTAAAAGTATTATTGTCAATAATCTCAATTTTGTAATTGTAAAAATCTTTTTGAAGTGTTTCTTTTATATCTAAAATTCCGCTATCTAAAGTGAATTGAATAATCTTTTCCTTCTGTACATCTTGCATTAGTTCATCAACTGTTCCTATTCTAACAATTTCCCCTTTTACTATAAAAGCAATTCTATCACATAATCGTTCCGCTTCTTCTATGTAGTGAGTAGTTATAAATACAGTTGTTCCCTTCTTATTTAAATCCATAATTAAACTTCTAATCTGTCTAGCACTTTCCACATCTATACCTGTTGTTGGCTCATCTAGAAAAAGAATTTTAGGGTTATGAATAATTCCAGCAGCAATAGTTAATTTTCTTTTCATCCCCTTCGAATATGCTTTGAATGGTTTTTTCCCAACATTATCTAACCCAAATTGTTCCAAAAGTTTCTTTGCTCTTTTTTCTCTTTCCTCTTTTCCTATTCCGTATAATGATGCACAAAAACACAAGTTTTCAAATCCATCCATTTCCGGGTATAAATTACTTTCATCAGGTACTATTCCCATTATACTTTGGGCTTTTTTTACATCTTTAACAACATCAATTCCAAAAATATTAATACTCCCTTCTGTAACTTTAGATAATCCAGTTAACATATTAATAGTTGAAGTCTTTCCTGCACCATTCGGTCCTAAAAAACCAAATATTTCCCCTTTTTTAATAGCAAAATTAATGTTGTTAACAGCAGTAAAATCTCCATATTTTTTAGTTAAGTTTTTTACCTCTAATATATTCATATATAAAACACCTCCCAATTTGAAATACATAACTTAAAATCACAATCTATTCTATGGACTTATTATAATTTTTACTTCATAATCTATCTTGTTTAGCCATTTCTTTTAGACTTTCTGAAAGTTCATAAAGTATATCTCTGTTTACTGCATAATGGGTATAGTATCCTTTTTTTTCACCCTTAACTAATCCTGCTTCTCTTAGTACTTTTAAATGTTGTGATATAGCTGCCTCTGATAAGTTAAGTCTTTTGGCTAAAGCCCTTACGCAAAAATTATGTTGTAAAAGTAAATTAATTATATTAAATCTTTTTTCATCAGATATTGCTTTTAAAACTTCTAAAGTTTTATCCATAGTTCACCTCCAGTATTTAATTAAGTGTTATCTTAATCAAATAATACATTAGTTAATTAAATGAGTCAATGCTTAATCAAATGTTTTAGTTTACATTTCATAAATTTATTAATAAAAAGATAAAGTTTATGTGTCTTTTGTTTTTTTTTGCATCTTCTATTTATTTTCATCAATAAAAAAACATGGTTCAAGAAGATAATTTGTCTCCTTTAAACCATGTTTTTTGATAAAACTTATATACATCAAAAAAACTCCTTTCATCTCTAAAACAAACTCTTTTCAAAATTATCCCCAAAATCCTCTATTTATCCACATTTATCATTTTTCGATATTTCCCTTTCTTTTTAAAATATTTCCCAAAATCTTATCACTTTTCCCTTATTCCTTAACCTTTAACACTCAAAAATGAAAATAAAGTTTTTTCACTTTCAAGGGTTAAGTATTTAGTTTTAAGTTAATTTTTTATCTAGTTATTTTTCCTTTTTCTTTTCCTTTTAATCTTCGATATCTATTGATTTTACTAAGTTTTAGGAGATAGTTCTAAGAAAAAAGAATTAAGAAATAATATAAAAAAACATGGCTCAAGAAGATATTTAGTCTTCTTTAAACCATGTTTTTTGATACAACTTTATTTTTAGTGAAAGAAGTTTTTTTGTAGTGTACA